>NZ_JAVKPK010000024.1:0-52733 GCF_031461075.1 Methanosarcina baikalica
CAGTAATACCAAGACCAAATTCCAATATATAAAAGTGACAGCAGCTTCGTAAACCCGGTTGTAAACTAAGGGTAGTGAGGATTATTAATCAAACCTGACAAAAAGGAACATTCGCCTTGACACGGGAATTTGAGAACAATCATTTTGCTGACTCTTTTTAGCAACTGATCCGCACTACTCATTATCTTTATCTTTTCCGCTTCAGGAAATAGGCCGTTCCCAAAGCTGTCACTGCAATTCCAAGCCCCGGACCAGGGGCCTCTTTTTCTGAAGTTGAAGTATCTACGTTGGTAGCATTTTCACCTGCCTGTTCCGTTGTTCCTTCGGTTTCGTTTCCCATAATTTCCACGCCAGTTGCATTCTCCTTGCCTGCAAGGTCCTGTTCATAAGAGCTGGTATTCAGCTTACTTTCAAGGGTTTTAATTGCGGTTGGGACTTTCGGAAAAAGTGGAGACTTATCGGTTCCTCCTCCTGTTATGTTGTATGAAGAGTCACAAACTCCATTGCTGTTTTCGTCAGCGCATGTTTCGCTGTAACCCTTACCTTCAGGATCTGCCCAAAAGTTCCCCGCAATGTAAGGGCCCCGGACAATATTCTGTCTTGTTACAAGGGGACTCTGCCAGATATTTTCCGGGTTTACGACTTTTTCTTCGACATTTTCGGCATTTTTGAAGTAATTGTTGAAGACAATATTCCTGCTGCTCTCTTCAAGGGAGATTCCCTGACCGTAGTTATAGGCAACTATATTATCCTCCATGGTGTTCGAGTCTGAGCTTTCGAGCCTGATTCCTTTTTTATTAAGGGTAATGATATTGTTGCTTATGGTGTTGCTTTCGGAATTATTGAGAAGAATACCGTATTCTGCTCCCTGGGCCCTGTTGTTGTTGATATAGCAGCTTTTAACCCCGATGAGTAATATACCTGCTTTTTCCGAGCCTTCAATGCCAAACCCGCTGAATGATACTCTGTCTACTCTGATTTCAACGGTACTTTTCTTTGGGTCGGCTGCCCTGATGACTGTATTTTCAGGGTTTCTCGAGTCAGACCAGATACTTATTTCCCTGTCTATTTTTAGGTTTTCAACATACATTCCAGGGCTTACAAAAATAGTGTCTCCGGCTTTTGCAGCATCTACTGCGGCCTGTATGGAAATATAACTCCCTTCTATTGCAGAACTTACCCTTAAGTTTGCGGCAGAAACGGCAGAACATGTACAGATAACTGTCAGAACAATTGCAAATATTATAATCTTAAAAGCTCTTAAATTCTTTCCTTTTACTCTTCCCATATTTAGTTCTCCCTTTACCTTTTTAATCTCCCATGTCTTTTAATTAGGCTTCAGTTTTTTAAAAAATTTAATGCTCTCTTTTTTGAATTTTTATCTGCTTCTCATAAATAATTCTCTCAACACTTCTCCAAGAAAGCGATTTTATCGTGAAATTGATATCTCTTTGGGATTAGGAGTTCTGAATAATTATCCTTAAATAATAGTTTAATATCCTCTACGATAGAGAATATTAACTTTTAATTATTCCTTATATTAATCCGCAACTATTATTTTGCAGCTTGTCTAACTTTCATAGTCACATTATCTGGATATGATTCTCGGAACAAAGAATATGACCTATAATTTATTGTAAAAGGCTGCGTTTGTGAATCTGAAATAAAACCTTAAATACCGTAAAACCTGATATACTGCAAAAATTTAATTGTTTTGTTATTGTCTCGAATGGAGGCTTCAAAAATGGATGAGAAAATTACGCCCCACCTTGAAGAGTTAACCAGGGCGTTTGGAGACCTTGAAAAGACTGGCATCCGGGCAGAGTTTGAAAAACTTCTTGCTTTTCGTGTGCCGCCTGATGTTGCAAAAGAGAGTATCCTCCGCAAGTTTGGAGGAAAAAGGAAAGTCCTGAAGGTAAAAGACTTATCTAATAACCTGAAGAATTTCGAGATTACAGGCAGGATCCTGGACCTTGGGGAAAAATCAATTCGTCCTCAGGAAGGACCTTCTACGCTTTATACCGGGGTTCTTGCGGATGAAACAGGTTCAGTGATGTTTTCTTCCTGGAAGGAGCTACCTGGTTCGGTCGGGGATGTAATCAATATCAAAAATGCCTATACTCGCATCTGGCAGAACAGGATCAGGCTTTCTATCGGGGAACAATCTCTTGTGTCGAAAATTCTTGACTCTGTGCTTCCTCCTCTATCCGAACTTTCCGGTAGCCAGACAAAAAAGCTAATTGACATAGGAGCTGCGGATTTTTCAGTCGGGACCGTAGCGTGTGTGCTTCAGCTTTCTCACAGGGAAGTCCTTGTAAGGGGACGCCAGTCCAGAATAGTTTCCGGCGTACTTGCGGATGAAACCGGCAGGCTGTCTTTTACGGCATGGATTGAACTGGCTGGCATTGATATAGGAAGCATAATCCGGATCGAAGGGGCCCAGGTCAGAATGTTCAGGGGGATGCCTTCAGTCAATATTTTGAGCGGCACAAAAGTTTCTTCAGTCGAGCCGGAAGAGGCCGGAAAACTTGCATTTACCTTCGAATCTGCAGGAAAAGACCCGGTTCCCCTTAAAATAGAAAAAATCGATTCCAGAGACAGCATGTTCGATGTGGCTGCAGCGGGCAACGTGGTTTCAGTCAGGCCTGGTTCAGGCATTATATCTCGCTGCCCTGAATGCGGCCGTGTAGTCCAAAAAGCGAACTGCAGGGTGCACGGCAAGGTGGAAAGCGTAAGGGATATGCGGATCAAAGCCGTACTGGATGACGGGACAGGGTCCATGTCAGTGATGTTTCCAAGGGAACTTGCAGAAATAATCTATGGAAAAACCCTTGAAGAGGCTGAACAGTTAATGTTTTCTGATATCTTTAAAGATGCAGTCTACGAGGATTTAAGGCGTTTTCTCACAGGCCGCTACCTTGCTGTACGCGGAAACTCTTCAAAAGGTGAGTATGGAATTTCTTTTGTAGCTGAAAATGCCTGGGTACCTGAAGATGACCTTGCGGTCAGGGTAGTGGAACTGCTTCGCAGGCTCGGGCCTGATGAAGAAGGGTATGGACAGGACAGGGATTCCCAGGTTTCGAGTGGAGGAGTCGGTCTTGCTTAAGCGAGAAGTTGCAAAAAGGGTTTTCGCAAAGGAATTTGAGGTCTGTAGAGAGCTTGAAAAATCAGCAAGGCCTGATTCTGATACCGCGGACTTGAAAACTCCCAATCTGCTTATCAGCCCGCTTGGGCTTGTTCTCAACCGCATTTTTGTGGTGGGAGTAATCACGGAACTTGACAGCATAGGGACACAGAGCGAGATGTGGAAAGCGAGAATAGTTGATCCAACAGGCGCTTTTACGGTATACGCAGGGCAGTACCAGCCTGAAGCGTCTATTTTCTTCTCAGCGGTCCAGATTCCTGCTTTCATTGCCGTTGCAGGAAAAGCCCGGATCTACGAACCTGAACCAGGATCGGTTTTCGTCTCTATCCGGGCTGAAGAGGCAAATGTAGTGGACGGGGAAATCCGTAACAGGTGGGTTGTGGATACCGCAGAACAGACAGTTGAGAGGCTTGAAGCCTTCTCGGATGCGCTGGCTAGCGGGTATCGTGGAGAAAAGCTTCGGGAATATCTTCAGGAGAAAGGCTTTTCTTTTGAGCTTGCGGAAGGGATTTCTATTGCGCTTGAACGAGAACGCTCTCCCGGGGAGTTTGCAAAACTGCTTCGGGCTTCCGTCAGAGAAGGACTAAAAACTCTGGATTTTGATTCCGGAGATAGTAGAGGGTCCAAAGCTGACCAGAAGGAATTTGTGCTCGAATTGCTTAGGGAAATGGGTGGAAGCAGGGGAGTTGATTATGCCGCTTTTATGGATGTTGCAATTTCGAGAGGCATTCCTGAGGAGGTTGTGGAAGAAGTTATCCGATCCCTCTTTGCAGACGGGCAGTGTTACGAACCGAAGATCGGGATAATCAGGCTGGTTGGTTAATCGTGTAGTGAAGAACAACCTCCATAAATATCAGGATGGGCAATATTTGCTTTTAAATTCTTGTGATAATGCTTAAGTGTGATTAAGTTGATTGGTATTCTCTGTAAAAATTTAATGTCTCATGCTTATCATATTTATCTGGAGAAATTGACATGAAAGTATTGGTCAGCGACTCACTCTCCAACGAAGGTTTGGAGATTCTAAAAGAACACTTTACTGTTGACGTGTCCACCGGGCTGTCCGAGGACGAACTGGTGAAAATGATAAAGGATTACGATGCTCTTGTAATACGCAGCGGCACCCAGGTCACTCAGAAAATTATCGAAGCTGCCGACAACCTGAAAGTTATAGGGAGAGCAGGAGTCGGAGTTGACAATGTTGATGTGGATGCAGCTACCAGGAAAGGGATTATCGTAACTAACGCTCCCGAAGGCAACATGATTTCGGCAGCAGAGCACACCATTGCCATGATGATGGCAATGTCCCGGAATATCCCCCAGGCAAATGCTTCCCTGAAAGCCAGAGAATGGAAACGCAATAAATTCACGGGCGTTGAAGTCAAAGGCAAGACTCTGGGAATCGTAGGTCTCGGGAGAATCGGTTCCGAGGTTGCAAAAAGGGCTTCAGGGCTTGAAATGAACCTTATGGGGTATGACCCGTTCATTTCCGAAAAGCGGGCTGTTGAACTCGGAGTCAAGCTGTGTACAGTCAACGAGATCGCAAAAGGAGCTGACTACATTACAGTGCACACTCCCCTTATCAAGGAAACCAAAAATATTCTTGATGAGGAACAGTTTACACTGATGAAACCTGGCGTCAAGATTCTTAACTGTGCTCGTGGCGGCATCATTAACGAAGAAGCCCTGGCAAAAGCTCTGGCAAGCGGAAAAGTGGGCGGCGCAGCATTAGACGTTTTCGTCGAGGAGCCTCCCTTTAAAAGCCCTCTTCTGGATTTTGACAATGTCATAGTAACTCCTCATCTCGGGGCCTCCACTCAGGAAGCTCAGGTTAATGTGGCAATAGACATTGCCAAAGAAGTTGTATCCGTCCTTACTGGCGGGCTTGCAAGGAATGCAATCAATATCCCATCTGTAAAGCCGGAAGCTATGGCAGTCCTTGCTCCTTATATCAGGCTCTCTGAGATCATGGGCAAAATTGCAGGGCAGCTCGTAGACAGTAATTACGAAAAGGTAGAAATCGGGTACACTGGGGAAATTTCCGGAAAAGACACCAGGCCCCTTACAGTCTCTGCTCTCAAAGGGCTTCTTGAAATGGCTCTTGGTTCCGGAGTAAACTATGTTAACGCCCCTACCCTTGCAAAATCCAGACAGATCGCAGTTGTAGAAAGCAAATCCGAATCTTCCGAGGAATATTCTTCAACTGTCAGTATCAGGGTTATTAGCGGAGACCTGACAAAGATAGTTGCCGGAACTGTTGTCGGGGATGAGCCAAAGATTATTGCGGTTGATGAGGACAGGGTGGATATCTTCCCTGCAGGACGCATGATTTTTGCCAAACACGTCAACAAGCCTAATGTTATAGGTCCATGCTGCCTGGTTCTTGGCAAAAACAATATTAACATCTCAGGTATGCAGGTTGGCAGGGCCGAGATCGGAGGCGTGACCTTGATGGTTCTTAACGTAGACTCCCAAGTCTCTAACCCAATACTCGAAGAAGTCAGGCAGGTGCCGGGAATACTTAGTGCCAAACTCGTGACACTTTGAATTTTCCCAAGCTTCGGCATCAATTCAGAATATGAATTCCATGCCGAAGCCTTTTAACCTTTTTCTGAAACCGCATCCTTGAGGCCTATTCAGCTTTTTAAGAGGGTAATGAATGGAAGAACTTAAACATGTAGTTTCAATTCCTTTTAAAAAAAATCTTGCCGTTTCTCTTTCGGAAAAGGATTTTGAGTTTTCCCTGGCTTTTGACCTGAAGTGGTTTTCCCCGAAAACTGCCTCAAAGGTAAAGGAACGAGCCCTTGAAGTCGGCCTGCTCTCCCTTAAAGATGGTGCTCTTATACCTGGCTTTGATGTTGACAGTGTCAGGCTTCCCCATGCTTTTAAACCATTTGAGAATTTTCTCGAAAGCCAGGAAAATTCAGGAAAAAAATCCTCATCTCTCAAGGAAGAGATTTCGTTTGAGCAAATCCTGGAGTTCATTTCCGCAGACACCGGGGTAAACAGACAAAGGCTCGTTTCCGAAATCAATTCCATGCAGGACAGGCTTTCCTATCTTGTGGATATTCGGATAGTGGCACTTGTTGTGGCAAGGAAGTTCGGGTGCGATATCGAAGCAATTTTTAGCAAGGTTGCCAGGTCTGTGCTTGGCCCCTTCTTTTGATGGAGTTCCGTAGCTATTCAAATCTTTCACAAATTGTTATGAATCACCTTCATAATCGGGGGTACCGACATCTCTGGCGTAACTATCTCTACATATGCGCCTGTTTTAGTATTATCCAGCTCTGCCATGATCTTATCCAGGTCGCCACAGGTGATGGCCTTCCTTGTCATCCAGCCATCGCAGCCAAATACTTCTGGCAATTTATGATATTGCCATTGTGGAAGGTCGTTGTAATAGTAATCTAACCTTTGAGATAGCATTCTTTCTATCAGGTAGCCATGATTATTCAGCACGAAAATAATAGGCTTTAGACCATAGCGGTAAAACTGGCCAATTTCCTGGGCTGTCATCTGGTGTGATCCTTCGCCTGTTATAAGAATCACTCGCCGGTCCGGCGAAGCAAGTGCGGCGCCAAAAGAAGCCGGAGTAGCCCAACCTATCGCTCCCCAGAGCGTTTGGTTATGGAACGTAGCTCCTTTAGGTAAAAATATTGGCAGTAAACCATAAAAGGATGTACCTGAATCCACTATGATGATATCGTCGGGTTTGAAAAATTTCGCGTAGCTCGCGTATAGATAATCAGCTGTTATCGGGTCGCCAGCGTTTACCTCTGGAGCTGTGGGACTTTTAGCCACAGGTCCCATAACATCAGTACGCTTATGAAGTCTTTTGGCGAGTTCCTCCAGTACATCTGACATTTTTATATTGGTGTAATCAGCATGCCCTATATGGACATCGTAAGGCATTACATTGATGATTTGGGATTCATCCAGTTTTGCCGTGAATCTACCCATATTAGTATCAGACAGAATGGTGCCTATGGCAAGTATACAGTCGCAGGATTCGACGAACTCGCTGATTTCAGGATTCACAAGCCGTCCGCTGTATAACCCCCTATAGGAGGGATTCGTCTCGTCGAGGACTGCCTTATCCATAGCCATGGTCACATAAGGTAAGCCCGAAGCATTAACAACAGCCGTGGTCAAATCCTTAAACCCAAAGCGATCGACAAAGATGCCTGGCATAATACAGGCTTTCTTTGCCTCTAATAGCTTGTTTATAATGGCCGAGACCACTTCTTCTAGCGCCTCAGGATCGCTTTTTACAGGCACATACGCCGGTGCCTGGGAAGATGAGACATTTTCATTAACATAGTTGCCAGGTATTGCAATATAAACGGGACGGTGATTTTCCAGAGCTGCCGCAATGACGCGCTCTATTTCATGAATGCAGTTTTCCGGGGTAAGCATTGTCTTCGCGCATACGACCGGTGTAGCCATTTCCATGAATAAGCCGAATTCTCCGTTACCCAACGTGTGATGTATTATGGCATGTCTTTCCTGTACCGGCATATTCGGCATCCCAACAATATGAAATACCAGATTGTGCTCCCCGTAAGAACCTGCTATGCCACATAGCGCAGACAGTTCACCTACCCCAAAAGTAGTAGACAGCGCTGACATTCCCTTGATACGAGCATAACCGTCTGCAGCATAAGCGGCGTCCAACTCATTGCAGCAACCAATCCAACGTAGCTCATCATCATCACAGATGGCGTCGTTGATGGGAAACGCATAGTCCCCAGGCACGCCGAAAATATCCCTGATGCCCAGCTGTTTTAATCGATTCAGAAGGTATTGTATAACTGTCTCAGGCATAATATTACCACCAAGTTCATGTTTACTTGTTTCATCATTTTGGGTCAGGTCCGGTATTCGACACTTAACCAAAATATGACTTCAAGGGCCATACAAGCGGAATACCAGGACGGACGCGACTCGGGCCAATCGTGCAGCCTTCTTCGCCTTGAGGCTCTACCAATCCACTTCACATTAGTTACTTCACATTAATTTAGACATCTCAACGAAATCCAATGTTTATTCGGTGCCTGCTCGCAGATCGGACTTAACTTGATAAGATATTGAGCACTCTTCAGATATGGATGGTTCCTCAGGTGATATAGTCTCTTCAGTATTATAAATAGGACTTACGCGGTTGAACTCAGAAAGCAATAGCATTAAACCCTTAACTGTATAAAACACTAAACCAGTCACAACGTCGAATATTCTTGGTTTTGTGCTTCAAGTGCGTAAGTCCTAATAAAAATAGAACTTCGCTTGCTCAAGAGGACTAAATTCCAAAGTTACATGTTTCCCGTCTCGAATTGTGTCTTGAAAGCTTTCTAAGATAATGTCTTTACCTAAAAAAGAGAATACTAAGGTTTTCTAGACTTCTGTTTCTCTGGTTATATGAGGTTTTTCCCATTTGATCAGGACTGTGGAATCCCCTTTGAGGGCTTATGTTAATCGTTCTTCTGTTGCTGCAGGTGGTTGATGTATGATATTATTGTGGCGAGCGGTATTCCTATAGCTGCTGCGATTGTTGTTCTTGTGTTTATTTCCCATTTTGGGTATTCTAGTGCGAGGATGAGCAGGATTAGACTAAATGTGAAGAGCAGGCTTATGCTAAATGTCGTGAACTATGCTGGTACTATTGTGTTTGTTTTTACCATGTTAGGCTGTTAGCCGAATAACTTATTAATAATTATTTTATAGTTGGGGTTTTTCGGTTTGCCCTCAAGCAGGCTTCCTGCGTCGTCAAGTGTATTCCGAAGGAATAATGCTGCAAGTATGCCGTCAATCTGGCACTCCACATGTCGTCCTGATCCTGGAATACTCGAGTTAAACTTTCGTTTGGAGCACCGTAACATCTATGTGTAGCAAGAGAAGAACTAAACTGTTTTTTCTATTGGAATTATAGCAAATCAAAACTATTGATGCACATAATCTTTATGTACTAGAAATGTTATTCAGATCATACCAATTCCGACTAATCGCTTGATCTTTAATTTGCAATTTCCGGGCTTAATGTTCCGGATAGGCAATTATAGCGATGTTCGAACGCGATCGGGAATTTTTTTTCCGCGTGAGTGAGATTTATACTAATCTTGCGGAGGAACATACATTGGGTAAAAAATCACTAGTAAAACTGATACGAAAAACAAATCCAAGAATCGTTTCCCTGATTCTTACCCTGAAAGAAAGGGCCAACGGAGATGCCGCCCCAATCTGGAAGGATATAGCGAAACGTCTTGAGATGCCGGCCAGAAACTATGCGGCTGTGAACATAAGTAAGATCAACAGGCACACCGCAGAAAATGATGTCCTGCTTATTCCGGGAAAAGTTCTGGGCGCAGGGCTCCTTGATCATCCTGTAACTGTTGCGGCTGTAACCTTCAGTGGATCTGCAGTTGAAAAGATCACTGAAGCCGGTGGCAAGTGCCTGAGTCTCGAAGAGATAATGGAAGCAAATCCTAAAGGGTCCGGTATCCGGATTTTCCGCTGAGGTGTCGAAGATGACGGTTATCGATGCAAATGGGCTTATTCTGGGGCGTCTTGCAAGTAAAGTTGCAAAACAGTTGCTTTCAGGAGACGAAAAGATCTTTATCGTAAATGCCGAAAAAGCCATAATTTCTGGTTCAAAGGCAGCCACCCTCAGAGAATACCGGGAAACCCGGGAAAGGGGTGCTACGGAATTCGGACCTTATTTCCCGAAACGTCCGGACCGTATCCTGAAGAGGACTATCCGTGGCATGCTGCCTTATAAGAAATCAAGAGGCAAGGACGCAATGTCCAGGCTCAAAGTCTATGTAGGTGTCCCCTACGAACTCAAGGGCGCTGAAGTGATCACCATCGCAGATGCCGATATGAGGCTTCTGAGCTCCAATAAGTACATTGAGCTTGGTGAAGTGAGCCAGAAAATGGGTTCAAAGTTCTAAAGGGTGAGTCCTCATGGTCAAAGTAGTTAATTCATCTGGTAAGCATAAGACTGCAACTGCACGTGCAACAGTCACAAAAGGAACCGGTAAGGTCAGGATCAACAAAATTCCGCTCGAGATATACTCTCCAGAGCTTGCAATGATGAAGATCTCCGAACCTCTGCTAATCGCAGGAAATGAAGTGGTCTCCGGGCTTGACATCAATGTCGATGTTCGGGGCGGCGGGATTGTCGGACAGGCTAATGCGGTAAGAACCGCTGTTGCCCGTGGTATTGTGGAATGGACCAATGACACAATCCTCAGAGACAACTTAGCAAGCTATGACCGCAGTTTACTTGTAAGCGATTCCAGGCAGAAAGAATCAAAGAACTTTGGTGGACCTGGAGCAAGGGCTAAATACCAGAAATCTTACAGGTAAGACTATGATCCCAGTCCGATGTTTCTCATGTGGAAAAGTAATCTCAAACTATTGGGATGAGTACAAAAGACGCGTTAATGATGGCGAAGACGGTGCCGCAGTGCTGGATGATCTTGGGATCACCCGCTACTGCTGTCGCAGAATGATTCTAAGCCATGTTGAACTCGTTGATGTGCTTTCGCCTTACCAGTAAGGGACCGTAGGGTAGCTTGGTCCATCCTTCGGCGTTCGGGACGCCGGAACCTGAGTTCGAATCTCAGCGGTCCCATTACCCTATTTCCAGGGTGCTGGTTTTCAGGCATGTATTGTACTAAATATTAAATTTATCATGATTCTCAATTTATCGGAATTCATCGGAGCGTTTTTAAGTTTCAGGGTGATCAGTTGGTCAAGGAAAAGTATACCCGGTTCGAACGTGCACGGATTATAGGTGCAAGATCATTGCAAATTGCAATGGGAGCTCCTGTCCTTGTTGAAGATGACGGGCGGCTGGATCCTCTCGATGTTGCTATTGAAGAGTTGAAGGCCGGAGTTATTCCTATCACGGTCAAACGTAAAATCAATTGAAAACGTAGCGGGATACAGTTTAAGATATTGAATGTGTTTTATTGTTGATTCTATATTATGAGGTGACTTTATGGATAATATTGAGCAGACCGGGCAGGAGGAAACCGAAGCACAGCCTTTGCCTGAAGAAAATGTCGTGGCTGAAGCAAAATCTGCACCTGAAAAGGAAGCTGCAGCAAAAACCAGATCTGTGCCTGTAGAAACAGAGGATGAAGCAGCCTCTCCTAAAGAAGGTTCCACATCCCTTGTTTCTATTGACGAATACCTGGCAGCAGGCGTTCACATAGGTACCCAGCAGAAGACCCAGGATATGATGCGTTTCGTATATAGGGTTAGAACTGACGGACTATATGTGCTTGACATCCAGTCAACAGACGAAAGAATAAGAGTTGCATCAAAATTACTGTCTCACTATGATCCTGCAAGGATCCTTGTGGTTTCTTCAAGGCAGTATGGACAGCACCCTGCAAGGATGTTTTCCAGATCACTTGGCACAAGAGCAATGCTCGGAAGGTTCATTCCAGGCTCTCTTACAAACCCTCAAATCTACGGTTTCTTTGAGCCTGATGTTGTAATTGTAACCGACCCTGCAGGCGATGCCCAGGTTCTGAAGGAAACTTCAAGCATCGGAGTACCTGTTATAGCACTCTGTGATACCAACAACCTGATTTCAAATGTGGACCTTGTAATTCCCACAAACAACAAAGGTAGAAAAGCTCTTTCCCTCGTCTACTGGTTACTTGCAAGGGAAGTTTCACGGCTTAATGGTACTCCATTCAATTACGAATTGACTGAATTCGAAACACCTCTTTGATCCCGAAAGACAGTCCTGCATACTGCAAAGATATATAAAAATTACCCCTATCTTAGTTATATGGGTGATCATAAATGAGGCAGCCAGCAGTTGCAGGGCAGTTCTATCCCCTGCATCCTGAATATCTGGAGAAAGAACTTAAGCGATGTTTTGAAGGTATGGAGATCCGGGAACGAAATATCCTCGGGGCTGTTTGCCCGCATGCAGGATATGTTTATTCCGGGAAAGTTGCTGCAAATGTCTATGCAGCTCTCCCCAAAGCCGATACCTATGTCCTTTTCGGCCCCAACCATACGGGATACGGCTCACCTATATCAGTATCCAGAGACACATGGAAGACTCCCCTGGGAACTGTAGATGTTGATCTCGAACTTGCCGATGGATTTTTAGGAAGCATCGTTGATGAGGACGAGCTTGGACACAGGTACGAACATTCAATCGAAGTTCAGCTCCCTTTCCTTCAATACCGTTTTGATCAGGATTTCCGGATACTTCCTATCTGTATGGGTATGCAGGATGAGGAAACCGCGATTGATGTAGGAGAGCTTGTTGCCAACCTCGTTTCCAAAAGCGGGAAAAAAGCAGTCTTCATCGCATCCAGTGATTTTACACATTATCAGCCTGCAGAGCTTGCAGGGGAAATGGACAATGAAATCATAGAGGCTATCCTTAACCTGGATGTTTCGGAGATATATGAACGGCTCTACAGAAGAAATGCATCCGTGTGCGGATACGGACCTATCGCTGCGATGCTAACAGCCTCAAAAAAGCTCGGCGCAAACCGGGCTGAACTGCTTAACTATTCAAACAGCGGGGATGTTTCCGGAGATATGAATGCAGTTGTGGGATATGCGGCGATTATCGTAGAGTAAGAGGAATTCTGCGGAAAAAATGGAGCATACTCATTTTTGATTAAAGGATACGGGATAGTAACTTACACCCGAATAAATTTTTTACGAATTTTCACCATTATCTACTTATCATAGTTTATAACACAGGTTAAACATCCAAAAATAAGTATTTTAGCATTAGGGAACAAATTGACAGTGCATTCATAAATAAATTAACTGCGCACTCAAAAACAAATTAGCGTTTATCTTCAAATATAAATTCATTGCCTACCTACTTCAATCAAATTTGTAACTTTCAGAGGAGTAATATGATTTCGTGTTCTGCCCCCGGGAAAATTTATCTTTTCGGAGAACATGCGGTTGTCTACGGAGAACCCGCAATAGGATGTGCAATTGAATTAAGGACCCGTGTGCGGGCGGAGTTAAGTGACTCTATAATAATTCAGTCGGAGATCGGCCGAACAGGGATTGATTTTGAAAAACATCCTTATATTTCCGCAACCATTGAGAAAATGAGGGAAATAGTACCAATAGATGGTGTTCATCTGAAAGTTGATTCTGAGATTCCTGTGGGCTCGGGACTCAGTTCATCTGCCGCTGTTACGATTGCAAGTATAGGTGCGCTCAATAAAATGTTTTGCTGTGGCCTCTCTCTCGAAGAAATCGCTAAAATAGGGCATGAAATCGAAATTCAGGTGCAAGGGGCCGCAAGTCCTACTGACACTTATGTTTCTACATTCGGAGGGGTTGTGACCATTCCCGATAGGGGGAAGCTGAAGACGCCTGATTGCGGGATTGTTATCGGGGATACAGGAGTTTTCGCTTCTACAAAAGAGCTTGTAACAAGTGTGAGAAAACTCCGCGAAAGTTATCCACATCTTATAGGGCCTCTAATGGTTGTTATTGGAAGAATTTCCAAGACCGCAGAACCCTTTTTCCAGACAGGAGATTACTCTTCAATTGGCAAACTTATGAATGTGAACCAGGGCCTTCTGGACGCACTTGGAGTAAATACTTTTGAACTCTCTAAATTAATATACTCCTCTAGGGGAGCTGGAGCTTTCGGAGCAAAGAGTACAGGAGGTGGAGGTGGGGGGTGTATGGTTGCCCTTACAGCACCTGACAAATGTATACAGGTTGCTGAAGCTATTGCAGGTGCAGGGGGTAAAGCAATCATAACAAAACCCACGGAACAGGGCTTAAGGTTAGATTGAGCAACTCAAACCCTTATCTCGTTTAGCTTTGTTTCATTATTTCGCGGTTGTCCATAAAGGAAGCTGGAAGTTATTTATTAAGGTATCAAGTGATATGGTATGATCTCAACTGAACCTGTTATCCTGAAACTTGGAGGCAGCGTCATTACTGACAAAGGCGCAGATGAAGGGATTGTAAGAGAGGCTGATCTCCTGAGGATTGCGAAGGAAGTTTCCGAATTCCGGGGAAAAATGATTATTGTGCACGGTGCAGGATCCTTTGGGCATACCCACGCCAAAAATTACGGGCTTGACAGGAAGTTTGATCCGGAAGGGGTAATTATAACTCACGAATCCGTCAAGAAGCTTGCTTCCACGGTGGTAGGTGCCCTGAATCATTTCGGAGTCCGGGCTGTGGCTGTACATCCGATATGCTGTACGGTTTGCAGAAATGGGCGGATAGAGAGCATGTATCTTGACAACATAAAGCTCATGCTCGAGAAAGGCTTTGTCCCTGTGTTGCATGGAGATGTTGTTATGGATCTCGAACTCGGAGCGTGTGTTCTCTCAGGAGACCAGATAGTCCCCTACCTTGCAAAAGAACTAGGGATAACCAGACTCGGACTGGGATCGGCCGAGGATGGAGTGCTTGATAAAGATGGAAAATCCGTACCTGAAATTACCCCTGAAAAATTTGAAAATTTCAAGCATTATATAAGAGGTTCAGGAAGTACCGATGTTACGGGCGGCATGCTTGGGAAGGTACAGGAACTTCTTGAACTTAGCAAAACGTCTTCTATTACTTCATATATATTCAATGCGGGAAAAGAGGATAATGTGTATCGGTTCTTAAATGGAGAATCCATAGGGACTAGGATTAGTCCGGATAAAAGGGTATGAAGTATGATCAACACTACCTCAAGGCGAAAGATCGAACACCTGAAACTGTGTGCTGAAAGCCCGGTTGAATCCCGAAACGTCAGTGCGGGCTTTGAGGATGTGACTCTGATCCACAGGGCGCTTCCTGAACTCAATATGGATAAACTTGATCTGTCTGTGGATCTTCTAGGAAAGCGCCTGAAAGCTCCTTTTTTGATCGCCTCGATTACAGGAGGGCATCCTGATACTATTTCGGTAAACTCTGCCCTTGCCGCTGCGGCTGAAGAGCTGGGGGTGGGAATAGGCGTTGGCAGCCAGAGGGCTGCAATTGATGACCCTGCCCAGGAGGAATCTTTCAAGGTTGTCAGGGAAAAAGCTCCGAATGCCTTTGTTTATGGAAATGTGGGCGCTGCTCAGATCCGCGAGTACGGGATTGATGGAGTTGAAAAACTTGTCGAAATGATCGACGCCGATGCCCTTGCCATCCACCTGAACTTTTTACAGGAAGCCATCCAGCCAGAAGGAGATAGGGATGCTACTGGCTGTCTTGACATGATTAGAGAAATCTGCTCCGTGCTGGGCACACCAGTAATCATTAAAGAAACAGGAGCTGGCATCTCAAGGGAAGATGCCATCCTCCTTCAGAAGGCAGGAGTGTCTGCAATTGATGTAGGAGGTGCGGGAGGCACGAGCTGGGCAGGAGTTGAGGTCTACAGGGCCAGGGAAAGTGGAGATTCTGCCTCTGAAAACCTTGGGGAACTTTTCTGGGACTTTGGAATTCCTACAGTTGCCAGCATTATAGAATCAAGGGTTTCCCTCCCGATTATCGCAACAGGTGGGGTAAGGACAGGGCTTGATATAGCTAAGTCCATTGCTCTCGGAGCCAATGCGGCAAGTGCAGCTCTTCCTTTCGTGGGTCCTGCCCTTGAAGGAAAAAAATCGGTTGTTAGTGTCCTTTCCAGCATGCTGGATGAGTTCAGAGTTGCGATGTTTCTATGTGGCTGTGCAAACATACACGACCTGCGCAATGCGCCCTTGGTCGTTACCGGCTGGACTCTTGAATACCTGCGGCAACGAGGCTTTAACTTAAAGGACTATGCCGTCTCAGGAGACACTTTTTAAGGTACGTCATCCATATTTGACTACTTTTGCTTGTAATCTGTATTAAAATTTATATTATACCGGTAAGGTCTAATAACAGGTGCGTTCAATAAAAGGTTCGTTCCATAACAATATTTATACATAATATGAAAGTAATGTTCGAGAAGAAATCATTAATATATGAATAATGGTTTATGTTCCCAGATAAGGGAATAATCTACTAAGCATAATATTCATGTTCCGGGATTAAGGGAAAACCTACTCGGATAAGAAATCAATATCCTCAAATCAGGGAAAATCCAATGTGAGCATTTTAATTTCCTGAATCAAGGAAAAATTAATTAGCTTATTATCTTTTAGGATACTTGGCGAGTAGAAAAGAATTAGTTGTCAGAACATTCGGATAATAACTAAGTCCGATCTGAATTATCTGGAAGGCAGGTACTCAATTGAATTGGGATCTGCTTCAATATAACCACAATTTTCAGGGTCATCATTTATTTGAAGTCGGTTAAATTGAGGAATTAATCTCACCGTTACTCAGGCTAAAATAATTTAATACAGAGTTATTTCATTATTGGAGCAAGAATAATTTACAAAAGCCATTAAATCAGGAACCACCTGCTGAGAGTCATCATGGCAAGGGTAATTTAAGTAAGATGGGCCAAGAATCAACAGGGATAAAAAATCAATAAAAATAAAGAATCAATTACAAAGAGTAGGTTACTAAGCAAATTCACGAAGAATCGGCTTGAATAGAAGACGATGCGTTTTCAAAACACTTTAAGGGCAGAAATCTTACCTTATATAATAGGTTGATAATCAGGTCCGTAGGGCTTGTTATGAAATAACTTAGGTAACACATAATTATTTTGGAACAAAATCGATGGAGCTGCTTATGAAAATAATTAAGTACAGTATCAAAATGTGCCTAAGTTATTTAGCTGTGGGTTCTTAAGAATTAATATTCAGCAAGGGTATGCAAAAGTTTCCTGTTAATAGAATTCGCAGCCAGAATTTATCTGATCCGACAGGGAAAATCCTTTGAAAGAACGCATCGAAAGAAACCACTACTTGAGATAGCCTCCTGAGTTGCTAGCAGGCATCATAATATTTGTATACTGAAACAAATATATATCTAAAGTGGTATTCTTCTGCACGAGACTGTAGCCTGATTCATTTCATCCGGGAGTGAATTTCTTCCTAAGAGAATGATTTGAATAGTGACTGCTCTAAGGCTGATTCTTTATTAGATTCTATGTTATGCGCTTATACTGTTCACATCAAGGTTATTACTTTAGATTATTACCTACCTGATCCTTTTTCAGAGGATTCGGTTTCACAAGGACAAAAAAATAAAATAAGAGGTTAAAAATATGACTGAAATAGGAATTGTTGCAGTTGGCGGCTATAATGAAATGGGCCGCAATATGACTGCGGTTATCATAGGTGAAGATATTGTTATTCTGGACATGGGGCTTCGGCTCGATCGGGTTCAGATCCATGAAGATGTTGAAATTGACAAAATGCATTCTCTCGAACTTATCGAGATGGGGGCAATTCCCGATGATACTATTATGAAAGAAATCAACGGGACTGTAAGGGCAATTGTCTGTACTCACGGCCACCTTGACCATGTAGGTGCGATTCCGAAACTTGCACACAGGTACAATGCGCCGATCCTTGCTACCCCATATACGGCAGCTATCATCAAACAGCAAATAGAATCCGAGCGTAAGTTCGAGGTCTGTAACAGGCTGATCCCTCTCAATGCAGGCGGCACTTACCAGGTTACAGAAGACATTTCCATCGAATTTATTCGAGTCCAACACAGCATCATTGACTGCGTTGTCGCAGCTGTTCACACTCCGATTGGAGCGGTCCTTTATGCCTGCGATTTTAAGTTGGATCGGACTCCCACAATGGGGGAAGCGCCTGACTTCGAACGTCTCAAAGCCCTCGGAAAGGAAGGGGTTATTGCAATGATTACAGAGAGCACGAATGCCGGACGCTCGGGAAAGACTCCTTCGGAACAGATTGCAAAAGATATGGTGAGGGATGTACTGCTCGGAACTGAAGAGGCCGATGTAGGGATGATTATCACTACCTTTGCTTCTCACATTGCGAGGCTTAAAGCAATTATCGAAGCTGCTGAAGAAATGGGCAGAATTCCGGTGCTGATGGGTCGTTCCATGGAACGCTACGTGAGGGCCGCCAAGGATGTAGGTTACCTTGATCTACCTTCCAATGTCGAGATTTACGGTGTCAGGAAAGATATTGACCGTGCTTTCAAACGCATCATGCAGGAAGGCAAGAACAAGTACCTTCCAATCGTTACCGGGCACCAGGGGGAACCAGGTTCCATCCTTGTGCGCGTTGCGAATGGGGAAACTCCCTACACAGTTGAGCCCGGGGACAGGGTCATTTTCTCTGCAAACGTAATTCCAAGCCCCCTTACACAGGCCAACCGCTATGCCCTTGAGACCAAACTCAGAATGAGGGGCGCCAGGATCTATGACGATGTGCACGTGTCAGGGCACGCATATAGGGAAGACCACTGGGAACTCCTGCGCATGGTGAATCCCGAACATGTAATTCCTGCCCACGGGAATCTGGAAATGCACGGGCACTACATCGAGATGGCGGAAGATGCCGGGTACGTACTCGGAGATACCGTTCACCTTCTCAGAAACGGTGAAGTGTTATATATAGAGGAATAATTTATAGAAAACATATTCCGTATCTCGTGATTTTTATGATGCTGATTGATGAGATCAAAAAAAGAAGTGTCCATGTTGATGCCGCAATTGATGAGCTACTTCCTATAACCAGTCCCGAGGAGCTTTACAAAGCTTCTCGCTACTTGGTGGATGCCGGAGGAAAACGCCTCCGTCCGGCAGTCCTAATTCTGGTGGCTGAAGCTGTCGGCTCAGATCTCAAATCCGTTTTGCCTGCAGCAGTGGCCGTGGAACTTGTACATAATTTCACTTTGATCCATGATGATATTATGGACAAAGATGATATCCGCAGGGGAAGGCCTGCAGTGCATATGATATGGGGTGAAGCCGGAGCGATTCTTGCAGGTGACACTCTTTATTCCAAAGCTTTTGAGATCCTTTCAAAAGTCGAAAATGAGCCTGTAAGGATTTTAAAATGTATGGATGTCCTCTCAAAAACCTGTACCGAGATCTGTGAAGGCCAGTGGCTCGATATGGATTTTGAAACAAGGGATAAGGTTACCGAATCCGAATACATCGAAATGGTGGAAAAAAAGACCTCAGTCCTTTACGCAGCCGCAGCCAGGATCGGAGCCCTTCTTGGAGGAGCTTCTGACGAGACCGCATACGCTCTATTTGAGTACGGGCGCCTCATCGGGATTGGCTTTCAGATGTATGATGACGTTCTGGACATGGTCACCCCACAGGAAGTGCTCGGAAAAGTAAGAGGTAGCGACCTTATGGAAGGGAAGCATACCCTTATTGTAATTGACGCTTTCGGAAAAGGTGTGAAACCGGCTATTTTCGGTAAAGGAGAAGCTACTCCGAAGGAAACCGACGAAGCCGTCCGGATTCTGACAGAATGCGGATCAATTGATTATGTAAAGAACCTTGCAATTTCATATATCAATGAAGGCAAAGCAAAGCTGGACGTCCTGCCTGACGGTCCGGAAAAGGAACTTCTCCTTCAGATTGCCGATTATATGATTTCAAGGGAATACTGAAATCGGTTTTATAGTTTAAATTTAAGTGCAGTTGCTGGAATTGCGCAAGCCGATAAATTCTTCGGCATACGGAAAAATTTATAATTTTTCCTTTTAGTTGCCATACTCACAACAGTGCGCAGTTCTTTCATCGCGCTCAAGACGGCCTCTTTTAGAGCTAAAATTATTTTCGGATTTTATTCTGGGCTAGCTGGATTTGGATACTGGTTTATCCGCCAAGCTCCACATAATGGCCTTCAAAAAAGAGCAGGCAGGATATTGTCCTGCCAAAATTTTAAATTTAAGGATTTTATTTTGCTTTTCTGGATTCAATTGTGCTCTGTGCAGCTACGAGCCTTGCTATCGGAACTCTGTAAGGAGAGCAGCTCACATAGTTGAGACCTATTTCATGGGCGAAGTGGATGGACTTCGGCTCTCCTCCGTGTTCTCCGCAGATTCCCATCTTGAGGTCGGGTTTGACGGAGCGGCCTTTTTCAATTCCGATCTTCATCAGCTCGCCAACACCTTCCTGGTCAAGGACTGCAAAGGGGTCGTGTTCAAGGATGCCTGCCTTCTGGTATATAGGCACGAATTTGGACACGTCATCACGGCTGAATCCGAAGGTCGTCTGGGTCAGGTCGTTTGTCCCGAAGGAAAAAAAGTCAGCTTCCTTTGCGATCTTGTCTGCAATGATTGCAGCTCTTGGAAGTTCGATCATTGTTCCGACGTGGTAATCGATCTTTATAGCTTTCTCGGCCATGACCGTATCTGCCATCTTGCAGACCTCTTCCCTGGTAAGGGAAAGTTCTTTTACAAGGCCCACGAGCGGAATCATGATTTCAGGAACAATCTGCATTCCCTCAGCTGAAAGTTCACAGGCTGCCTCCATGATTGCACGTACCTGCATGTTATAGATTTCAGGGTAGGTGATTCCAAGCCTGCATCCTCTGTGCCCGAGCATAGGATTCAGTTCTTTAAGGGAAACAACACGCCGGATAATCTTCTTGACTTCGTCAATCTTCCCGCAATCTCCTGAGGCTTCAAGTTCCCTGAGCTTTGCGTCCAGTTCTTCTTTGTCCGGAAGGAACTCGTGGAGAGGTGGATCAAGCAGTCTGATAGTTACTGGCAGACCTTCCATGCTGCGGAAGATACCAAGGAAGTCTTTTTTCTGCATAGGGAGCAATTTCTTGAGGGCTTTTTTCCTGGACTTTTCATCTTCGGCCATGATCATTTCCCTTACTGCGGGAATCCTGTCTTCTCCGAAGAACATATGTTCAGTTCTGCAAAGTCCGATCCCTTCTGCACCAAGGTCTCGGGCCAGGGCTGCATCTGCCGGGTTATCAGCATTTGTTCTTACTCCGAGAGTTCTGATTTCATCAGCCCACACGAGAAGACGCTTCAGATCGTTATTTATTTCGGCATCAATCAGCTCTACTCTCCCAATTATGACACTGCCTGCGCTTCCGTCAATGGTAATATATTCATGTTCTTTGATAGTATGGCCGTTTACCATGAAAAGGCCGCTCTTCATGTCGATTGAGATTTCTCCGCAGCCCACTACGCAGGGTTTGCCCATGCCTCTTCCAACGACTGCTGCGTGAGAAGTCATCCCTCCGCGCACGGTAAGGACACCCTGAGCAGCTGCCATTCCTCCTATGTCTTCAGGAGATGTTTCGGTCCGGACGAGAATAGTTTTTTCTCCTCTTTCGGCCATTTCCTCGGCTGCTTCGGCAGTAAATACGACTTTTCCTACAGCGGCTCCGGGAGATGCAGGTAGTCCCTTTGCGATTACCTCAAGTTTTGCTTTGGGGTCAATCCTCGGGTGCAGGAGAAGGTCGATGTGTTCGGCTTTAACTCTGGTGACTGCTGTTTCCTTATCTATCAACCCTTCTGCTACCATGTCAGTTGCGACCTTCACGGCTGCGGCAGCTGTGCGTTTCCCTGTCCTGGTCTGCAGCATGTAGAGCCTTCCTTCCTGGATAGTAAACTCTATATCCTGCATGTCCTTGAAGTGAGCTTCAAGTTTCTGACAGATATAAACAAGCTGTTTATAGGCTTCAGGAATTTTGCTCCCAAGAGTATCAATAAAGTCCGGAGTCCGGATGCCGGCAACCACATCTTCGCCCTGGGCGTTGATAAGATATTCTCCAAAGAATTTCTTCTCTCCTGTGGATGGGTTTCTTGTGAAAGCAACCCCTGTTCCGGAGGTGTTTCCTCGGTTCCCGTAGACCATTGTCTGTACGTTGACGGCTGTGCCCCAGCTGTCATCAATTTCGTTAAGCTTTCTGTATGTGATGGCTCTAGGATTATTCCAAGAATCAAAAACAGCATCAATTGCCATCTGAAGCTGAACCTTCGGATCCTGAGGGAACTCAAACCCTTTTTCAAGTTTGATTACTTCCTTGAACCTTTCAGCCAGCTCTTTTAATGTTTTTTCCTCGAGGTCGGTATCGGACTTGACTCCCAGTTTCTTCTTCTCATCCTCGATCAAGGAATCGAAGTTTCTAAAGTCAATTCCCAGCACCACGTTCCCAAACATGGCGATAAATCGTCGGTAGCAATCGTAAGCGAATCTTCCATCATTGACCTTATTTGCGAGACCCAATACGGATTTGTCCGTAAGCCCGAGGTTAAGGACAGTATCCATCATTCCCGGCATGGACACCCTGGCCCCGGACCTTACAGAAACAAGCAGTGGGTCATCTGGATCTCCCAGTTTTTTGTTGTTTAAGGCCTCGAGCTTATCGATTGCTTCATCTACCTGTTTGAGTACTTCTTCAGAATATTTTTTACCCTTTAAGTAAAGTACGCAAACTTCGGTTGTTATTGTAAAGCCAGGTGGTACGGGGACTCCGAGATTTGCCATCTCGGCAAGGTTTGCACCCTTACCTCCAAGCAGGTCTTTCATACTACTTTTGCCATCAGTTGCATCCTTTCCAAAAAAATATACGAACTTGGACAATGAGTCTCCTCCCTGGAACGAGATCATTAATCGGAGTTAGTGATCAAATATGACCAGATATGCGGTCTGTTAATCGGAGTTAGTGACTGAATATGACCATATATATGGTCTGATTGTTGCCAACAATGTCCATTTAATATATAAGCTTGTGGTTGCCCTCTCCTGTATCTTATACTTTACTATCTTAATTTAGTTAAGACTACCGTATAATATAGGTCTTGCGATATCTTTATATATAATAAACATAGACTACATATGCTTTTCAGTCTACAATATATATTCTTATTTAAGGCTGACAGAATAACATGCTCAAAGCCAGGATATTTTCGCCCTGAGCTGGAGAAATAGCTATTAATTATTTGTGGCTGATATGAAACGACTCGGTACAGTGCTGCACAGATCAGGTGTTAAAAACCTGATAATTATAGGGGATGAGGTAAAACCCGATGACGTCTCAGGTAGTCTTCCTAAATTGAATTCGGTTGTTGTGGATAAGGCTCTGAACCGGATTGGCACAATTGTCAGCGTTTTCGGACCTGTAAACCATCCCTATTTTTTAGTGAGGGGCTTTAAGCAAACTCCTGATTCGGAATTTCGGGCTCTCGTCAATGAAAGAGTCTATATTCGGTGAGATTTCTGACATTGGATGCGCGTTTGAATTATTTATTCTGGTTTAACTTTAACTGGTTTATATGTTTTTTGCTAGTTATAGCTATGAGCTTTCTTATCTCTCCTTTTATATATATTCTGTTATTTCAATTGTGCAGCTAAGGTTACAGGGAATCATAAACATATGGTCATTTTAATTTGTAAGGTGATATGATATGGTAGAAGTCGAAAGAGTTCGCTATTCGGACACTCTTGAAAGGGAAAAAATACGTGCCATGATCAAAGCTCGCAAAGAGAAGCAAAAGGAGCAAAGTTTTGAGAACGAAAAGGCCGTGTGTCCAGAATGCGGCAGCAGGAACCTCGTTCACGACTATGAGCGAGCCGAGCTCGTGTGTGGGGACTGCGGACTTGTCATTGATGCCGACTTTGTGGATGAAGGGCCGGAATGGCGAGCTTTCGATCACGATCAGCGTATGAAGCGTTCCCGTGTGGGTGCGCCCATGACATACACAATCCACGACAAAGGGCTTTCCACAATGATTGACTGGAGGAACCGTGATTCCTACGGAAAATCAATCTCCTCCAAAAACCGTGCTCAACTTTATCGTTTAAGAAAATGGCAACGTAGAATTCGTGTAAGTAACGCAACTGAAAGAAACCTCGCGTTTGCACTATCCGAACTTGACAGGATGGCTTCTGCTCTGGGTCTCCCGAGAACAGTCCGGGAAACAGCAGCTGTTGTCTATAGGAAAGCTGTGGACAAGAACCTTATACGTGGAAGAAGCATTGAAGGTGTCGCCGCAGCCGCTCTTTATGCTGCGTGCCGCCAGTGCAGTGTTCCAAGGACTCTTGATGAAATAGAAGAGGTGTCCAGGGTCAGCCGGAAAGAAATCGGAAGAACCTACCGCTTTATTTCCAGAGAACTTGCATTAAAGCTCATGCCCACTTCCCCTATCGACTACGTCCCAAGGTTCTGTTCTGGGCTCAATCTGAAAGGAGAAGTCCAGTCCAAAAGCGTTGAGATCCTGAGGCAGGCTTCCGAAAAGGAACTTACAAGCGGAAGGGGTCCCACAGGAGTTGCTGCGGCTGCAATCTATATTGCGTCCATTCTCTGTGGTGAACGAAGAACTCAGCGGGAAGTAGCGGATGTTGCCGGAGTTACGGAAGTTACAATCAGGAACAGGTATAAGGAGCTTGCAGAAGAATTGGATATCGAGATTATCCTCTAATTCTTCCTCATTTTTCTTTCTCCAATTGGGGTTCAGCTCTGTTCATATATTTGCAGAGAAATGCCCCATTTTTTGCATTTTCTTTATTTATCCAGCTCTTTACAACTGCGTGCAGGAGTTATTTTTAAAAAGAAGCCTTTAAAAGTTTTGATCTATAATGCTGGCAATTGAAATTTTGAAAGCTCTTCTTTTAGGATTTTCTGTAGGACTTACAGGCGCACTTATTCCGGGCCCTATGCTCTTTGCAACTATAGAGATTTCTCTGAAAAAAGGTTGGCTTGCAGGTCCGCAAGTCGTATTCGGACATATGGTCATCGAGCTTGTGCTCTATATACTCATTCTCTTTGGAGCAGCTTCGCTTGTCGGCAACGGCGTGATTTCTGCAATTTTCCTTATAGGAGGGCTTTCACTTGTAGTCTTCGGCGTTCTTACCTTAAAGGATGCAAGGACCGCCGCTTCTTCAACAAGGATTTCTCAGGATTCATCAGGTTTGAAGCTAACTTCCAGTCCTGCCCTGATAGGTCTGATTACTTCGGTTTCAAACCCCTATTTCTGGATCTGGTGGCTGACTGCGGGCGGTGCTCTTGTCCTCAGGGAATATGAACTGGGAATAATCATTTCAGTGGCTTACATCCTCGGACACTGGATCGCAGACTTCAGCTGGTTTACTGCAATATCCGGGTCTTTCAGCTGCGGAAAAGCCCTATTCTCTCAAAAGATGCACAGTTATATCCTCTATATATGCGGGACATTTCTGATCTTTTTCGGGATGTATTTCATGCTTAATTACAACCATTCGATTCAGCTACCCTGAAAGTTCAGCTGTCCTGAAAACCCAACAGTCTTCGGGCTAATCACTTCTCCGAAATCCTTTTTTTTCTTTCCTCTAGGCGGAGCTTTTTATTTTATGAACCTTCAAAAAGTTTAAAAATAAGGCAAAAAAGGAGGTAAATCTCTATCATCCAATCAACTTATCAGCAAATCTATAGTTTATAATTCTTTTTTAATCGATTGTTTTTTACAGATACTTCTCGCTTGTGAAGCCATGAAAACAGGTAGACTCCTCCGCTGAAAGTCGACAGGAACAAAACCACAAGAATCTCATATTTTTGACAGTTTTCCAGCTCCACCTGTTAGCTATGAATAAGGAACTAAGAAACCGAATTATAAGGTCAGAAAGGATCGTGAAGATACAAAACTGCAGGAGCCGCTCTATCAGTTATGAGCCTTAATCCGAAGTATGACAGATACGATAAAGATGAAGCTCCCAGGGTATATCCTAAAGTGTTTATCTTCCCATATCGCGGAATTCCTGCTTTTTTTGAACCGCTTAACTTCAATGCAGTAAATCCGATCCTGTAAGTTAATAGAGTTGAAACCTGCAATCCAGGCGAGATTTCCCTGATCCGATTAATGGCACATTCCCATTACCAATTTTAGCACCCCTCAAAATCAAGTTATTTTTGGTCTTATTCTAAAATAGTGCCCGGGATTAAAGATCCCCCGGAGGCAAAGTCTCTGAGACATTTTCTGTTACTGAAAAACCTGCTTCGATTTTCCAAATACTTAATAACCATATAAGTAACCGAATAAATAGCCGGATAAATTTTGAGACAGCTTATTAATAGAAGGATAACCTTAGGGTTCCCAAAGGTCGATTTTCTATGAAACGGCATTGCATAAAAGTTCCTAAAAATAAAGGAGAACCTGTAAGAAGAATGCTCCTTGAGCTTGAAATCCTTGATAATTCCGTAAAAATAGGTACAGATGGGAAATTTCTTTATCTGCCCCTGACCAGAGAGCCTGCTCCTGACGAGCTGAAGGTTTTTCCTGACAAAATTGAACTTACCGAGTCCGATTTTGAGCTCCATGAGAAAAAACCTGTTCCTGAAGATCTACTTGGTTTCAGTCCGACATATGAAATCATAGGGGATATTGCCCTTCTGGAGGATTCGGACCTGGATTCTCAAAAGGCTTCGAAAATTGCCAATGTCCTTCTCCGAACTCAGCCAAATATAAAAACCGTACTCAAACCTCTTACTCCTGTAATAGGGGAATTCAGGGTCAGGGAATTTGAAGTCGTTGCAGGCGAGCCCAGGACCGAAACAGTTCACAGAGAATACAGCTGCCGCTATAAAGTTGACCTTGCAAGGGCTTATTTCACTCCACGCCTTTCTACCGAACGTTCGCGTATCCTCTCCTGGGTTATGGAAGGGGATACCGTCGTTGATATGTTTGCAGGTGTGGGCCCTTACAGTATTCTGATCGCAAAGAGTAATAAGCCTTCAAAGGTTGTAGCAATTGACAAAAATCCTGATGCTGTACGTTATCTGAGGGAAAATATAATTCTCAATTCGGCGAAAAATATAGAAGCAATCGAAGGCGATGCCAGGGAAGAAGCAAAAAAGTTTGCAGTCACTGCTGACCATGTGATTATGAATCTCCCTCATAATGCCCACGAGTTTCTTGATCCGGCTGTTCTTCTTACAAAGCCTGGTGGAATTATCCATTATTACGGAATGGCCCATGAAGACGATCTCTTCGAAAGTTTTATTAGACTTATACGGGCAGCTGCGGAAAGAGCAGGAAGACAGGTAGAGGTTCTGGAGAAAAGAGTAGTACGTTCTTATGCTCCTCACCAGTATAATGTATGCATCGAGGCCAGAATTCTTTAATGCCTTGAAAAACAGAAAGATTCTTCACAAGCGAAATGATTAAATTCTTGATCGTTATTTTAAGTCTGCTTATTCTTTTATTCACGTGCCGTCGTGGCTTAGCGGTATAGCGGCTGATTCGTAATCAGCAGGTCGAGGGTTCAAGTCCCTCCGGCGGCTCTTTAAGATTTTTTGTTCAGTTCCGTATCTCTTGTATTTATTTTGATTAATAAAATCATTTGGTAATATATAAGCATTTCTTTTATTCTGTTCCTTAATATCTTTTTTGTAACTATTATTTATAGTTATTATTGAAATCGCTACCAACAAGGCCTGTTATATCTCCGAATTTTTAAAGAAGGACTAGTGCACCGATTCCAAAACGAATCCATTAATGAAGAAAAAAATTCATTGATCAATGGACAGATTTAAAGGTGCAGGTTCGTGAGTGTATTTTGGAATCGAAGCACTAGCTATCCGGTGTATCACAAGGCCAATGTTTCGCACTCGGAAGGATTTTTACTCGTCTCTTCCTGATACCCCTGTACCGGCTTCCTTTCTTCCTGATAAATAAGGAACTATAACGCTTATCTGCTCAGCTAGTAGCTGGATTAATATGCTCCAAATCAAAAATTCCACCATGAATTTAGAGGCATGTGAAGGTCTGAATCTAATAGAACAGTTTCACCAATCTTTGGGGCAACTATATTTACTTCTCTTTTTTTTGCCTCTTTTAATGCTCGTTCTATTGGTTCTTTCCAACTATGATTAGCTAATGTAAATGCTCCCCAATGCATTAACATCATAGTCTTACCATTTACATCTAAATTGGCTTGGACAGATTGCTCTGGTGTCATATGAATATCCGCCCATCTCCGGTCATATTGGCCTCCTTCAATTAAGGTGATATCAAAAGGTCCGTATTTCTTTCCTACTTCCTTAAAATGGGTGTCATATCCGCCGTCCCCGCTAGTAAATAGACGCTTGTTTTTCCCCAGAATGGCCCATCCACCCCATAGTGTAGTATCGATGTTAAATGGTTCTCTTCCAGAGAAATGTCTGGCTGGTGTCAAGGCAACGGTTAAGCCCTGATACTTCGTTTCTTCCCACCAATTGAGTTCTGTTATATTTTCTTTTGGAATACCCCATCGAATCAAATGAGCACTAACCCCGAGAGGAACAAAGAAATGTGATACTTTACTCTTTAGCTTTACAATAGACTGATAATCTAGGTGGTCATAATGGTCATGCGTAATAAAAACTGCGTCAATAGGCGGCATTTCATCAATAAGATGCAACATAATATCTTTACTATAATTATATCTCCTAACTCCCGCAAATGAAACCGGTGAGGCTATAGGGCTCAACATAGGATCTATCAATAACTTTTTATTATCAATGCTAAGCAGAAATGCAGAGTGTCCAAACCAGGTCAAGCTATCATTTTCACTTTTAATTTTATTCCAGTCAATGACAGAAACAGGAATTGGGCCAGCCGGATTGCGATCTTTAGCCTCTGAAGTAGAATCCTTATTCGTTGATGAAGCATCTGAGGAATTCATGACGTCGGTTGGAACCTCATTAACAAATTTTCCGTTAACATAATTACTTAAATTTTGATAAGTTTCTTTTTGTTCTTTCGTTGGATTTCCACCGAAAGCTGGGTCTAAGTTTATAAACAATGTAATACTAACACCCAATAGAAGTAAAAAACTGAATAGGTACAACATCATCTTTTTAAGCTTTCTCATGTTTCCACTTCTGTAATTCCGATTTTACGCAACCCCTACGTCATATATGGTAATAATTTCGCAGCCCATTTCTGAGGCAATAATGCGAGCCTCTTCCACAGCCGGCATATCTGCTGTACCTGCTGAGAGTATCCCAACAACTCCACCAGTCTTCTGGACAGGACATGAAGATAAATAGTGGAAAATGGAAATATTGTTTAATCTTTCAATAAGGTTAGCTTAAACAATATCTTCATTTT
Organism: Methanosarcina baikalica; assembly: GCF_031461075.1. NCBI lineage: Archaea > Methanobacteriati > Methanobacteriota > Methanomicrobia > Methanosarcinales > Methanosarcinaceae > Methanosarcina > Methanosarcina baikalica. Next base: position 29,057 of record NZ_JAVKPK010000024.1, read on the forward strand.
GTCTTTTCTGCACTTCGAATTTCTCGCTTTTAAGTCCGCTTGAATACCTGTTTTGCTATGGCAACTCTCTCCTCCAGATCAGATCCTTCAAGTTCTTCTACAACAGATTCGAGAATCGTTGGTATATCAAGGTGCTGGGGACATTTTTCAAGGCACTTTTCACATTGTACGCACTGTGATGCAAATTCGGGCCCTCCGACGGATAGGATGCCACCCAACCTTGCAGCATAGAGGAACTTTGTCTCATCTACATTGTTGGACATGTACAGGTTGTTGTACGTTTCGAAACATAATGGAATATTCACCCCTGCTGGACAGGGCATGCAGTACTGACAGCCTGTGCAGCCTACTTTCATCAGTTCACGGTACTTCCTCTCTACTTTTTTTACTAGCTGCAGTTCAGCTTCAGTCAGAGAATTTGGGTATGCTTTGTCTGCTACTGTAAGATTCTCTTCAATATGAGTTTCCTCATTCATCCCGGAGAGGACAACCGTAACCTTTGGATGGTTCCACACCCAGCGAAGAGCCCATTCTGCAGCGGTCCTCTTTGTTGGAGCCTCATCCCAGATCTCTTTCACAGCAGGAGGCACGGGGCTTGCGAGGTACCCTCCACGGAGGGGCTCCATAATGATTACTCCAAGGTCTTTTGAAGCTGCATAATCCAAACCCACGGTACCTGCCTGGTTCTTTTCGTCCAGGAAGTTGTACTGGATCTGACAAAAGTCCCAGTCATAGGCATCTACTATCCGATTGAAATCTTCTCCCGAGCCGTGGAAGGAAAAACCTGCGTTAATTATGCGGCCGGCAGCTTTGGCTTTATCAAGGAAATCAGCTACATCCAGCTTTTCAATATTGTCCCACAGTTCACCAACGAGAGCATGGATAAGGTAATAGTCGATGTGGTCTGTTTTGAGTTTCTCCAGCTGAGCATTCAAGAACTTATCCATATCCTTTCGGTTCTCTATAAGCCAGGAAGGGAGTTTTGTTGCGAGTTTTACTTTCTCGCGATATCCGTCAGCAAGAGCACGACCTAAAAAAGGCTCACTCTGTTCCATGTGATAAGGCCAGGCCGTATCAACATAGTTTACTCCGTGGTCGATTGCATAGCGTACCTGCTGAGTGGCTCTTTCTTCATCTATAGTACCATCTTCTTTCATGGGAAGACGCATACATCCAAATCCAAGTATAGAAAGTTCATCTTCATTCGCAGGAATTTTTCTGTACAACATTTTCAATTCACCTGGTTTCTTCAAACTCTTTTTATGTCTCTCGGGTTGATTTTCTGATTGACTGGATATTTTGAGGTAAGTTAGTCCATTAATTTCCATATATGAGTGACTGGTCACTCATAAGTGGGATGAAAAGAAATTAATTCTTAGCTAAACCTTTCCAGATAATCTGAAATCCGTCTTCGATAAACTTATTTTTATCTTGTGATGAATCTGAACCAAGGATCAGATTCACTACCGTCCTGCTAGCCTGATAAAACATTGCAATGGTCAGCTCCGCGGAAAAGTCTCTGATCACTCCTGTTTTTATTCCTTCATTCACAAGATCATGGAGAAAGACATATTCTTTCATTACTTCTTCACGCGTAAATTTTGTTATATAAGGAGAAGAGCAAAACTGCCCGACAAAAAGAAATTCTTCCCGATTGTCTACTCCCCATTTGATTAAATTTAACCATATTTTTCTTAATTTATCCTGAAAGGTGCTCTGTGTTTCAATTTCTTTCCCCATACTTTGACTTAATTGCCCTTTTACTTCGAAATACAGGCTGTTTATAAGGTCTTCCTTTGTGGGAAAGTAGTTGAAAAGGGTGCCTGTGGCTACACCTGCTTCTTTCGAAATCTGAGCAGTGGATGTACCGTGGAAGCCTCTTTCAGTGAAAAGCTTCAGGGCCGATTCCATAATGGCTGTTTTTTTGTCTTTGATCTGTTCTTTCATATATTCTCTCTAATTGACTGATTAGTCAGTTTACTGAATACTTTCCTTGTTAGATAAATATTTTATGGTGCTTTTTTTCTTGCCATTCCTCGAGAACATTTAGAACAGATAGAGCACTCGTAATGGGGGTAAACACTTGTAAAAAAGGTAAACACAGGAGGGGGGTTATAAAATATTTTAAAGTACATTTCAATCCTAAAAATGATTTCGATTCAATTCAAAATTGATTTTGATAAGGTTGAGAAAAGAGATCTGTTTGTTTTTCAGATCCAAATTAGAGCAATCAAATAAAAGTGACAGGTTAAAACATGACTCTAAAGTAGGGATAAAAATCTGTTTTGCTACCATGATTGGGACAGAAAGAAAATGTTTCCGTAATTTAGAGGAATTTGAAAACTTTTAAAGAGAATGTAATAGCTTCTCCTGCTATCCATTGCAATGACATGGAGATGAAAGTTGAGGGGAAAAACATTGGCGTTGAATGACAAATATACTTGTTACTTCTCTCATCCAAAAAAGAGGATCCGAAGTAATTTATGCTATGGGAATTTTTTACCAACCCTTTCTATATTTCTTCGGAAGTTTTTGTTCTTTAATTTTAGCCTTTCTTTCTCTCATTGATCTTTCGGCTTCTTTTGTTTCAGGAGTTTCAAATTTCGGAGTATTCGAACTTCCTAATTGTTGACTCGATTCTAGGTTTTTTTCGTTTTGAGATGTTTCAAACGAAGACGGCTTCTTATTCTCTTCTTCCTCTTTTGTTATGAACTTTCTCACGTTATCAAATATTTTCTTTAATTGATTACATCTTTTTTTAGGATTATTATGCACACTACCTGGGTTATTATCAACCATAAAACCACATCCCTATTTTATCTTCTTATATTCGTATACGAGATTAACGAATTAGTGGGTAAAATAATACCATTAATAAAAATTCATTAAAGATGACTTTTCTAATCAAGAACAAAGTTAAACTCTTGAATTTCACACTATTTAAATAGAGAGCTGATCCCAAAACTCAACGATAACTAATAGTATGCGCCGACAGAAATGACCTATTTATACAAAATGAAAGTGTCTATGTGGTATAGATAGATTTTTTAAAGTTCTTAATATTTTTGACCTTTGGAAGTATTTCAATAATTGTTTTAGATTTTGCTTAATATTGGTTGAATCGATAACAGAAACAATCTCAGTATAAACATTATTTAATATATCTTTTAATACCGGATATATAGAGGGATGTCCACAGCTAAGTTGAGATCAGTAACAGGGATTCTCCGAAGCTCTTTGCATAGGATATCGGATAGCTGAGAAAGCAAGGAATTAATTAAAAAGACTGTAAGTAAAACAGCGTGTATTATTTTAAGAAAGAGTATTGAATCGTCTCGTCGTCCTAAATTTTGATGGGGGGATGTGGCTACTGTATTACAATAACGGGGGAAGAAAACGGCTTGAAATTACACCCCCTATTTTTTCAGAAAAAGACCCCCTGAATTCAAATTTAGTTATATAAAGTAGAAGATTCATCCGTGAATTCGACTTAATTAAAAATAGAAATTTAAACGAACCAGGTAGCTTTGGATAGGCTCTCAAGTTCGTCTTTTTTTAATAGATTCTTTACTTCTTTAAGCCCAAGCCTTGAGCTACAGCTGCACTCAAGTTTTTGTCTGCCTGCTGCAGATTATCTACTGCTCGCTTCTGAATCTCAGGTTTGGTTACATGGCTGAGATCGAACACCAGGTTGGAAACCAAGTGCTCCTTTTCAGTCTGGTTCAGGGAGCGGTATCTATCTCCTGCCTGAGTAAAGTCATCAGTCTTGTAGATCTGCTCTCGGGTCATGTTTCCTTCGAGGTAAGGCTCATATGCCTCTCCTTCCTGGGAAACAGGTTCAGATCCTCCCTGGCTGCTGGGATAGTAGTTAACTGAGCCATTGAACACCTGGTACTGCATGGCCCCATCGCGCTGGTTATTGTCTACTCCTGCCAGCGGTCTGTTGGTGGGTAACTCATTGAAGTTAGCCCCCAGGCGGTAGCGCTGTGTATCGGCGTAGGAGAATGTCCTGCCTTGAAGCATTTTGTCAGCAGAGAACTCAATGCCTGGAACCAGATTAGCTGGGCAGAAGGCTGCTTCCTCGACCTGAGTAAAGAAATTTTCTGGGTTACGGTTAAGCACCATCTTACCTACTGGTATCAGGGGGAACTTGTCCTCCGGCCAGATTTTGGTGTCATCCAGCGGGTCAAAGGTCTGATTCATTTCCTCGGAGATATTCATTGTTTGCACATAGAGCTCGTACTCTGGGTAATCTCCCTTTTGAATGGCATTCCACAGATCTCTGGTTAGATAGTCCGGGTCTTCACCAGCTATCTTGGTAGCATTCTGGCGATCGAAATTATGCACTCCCAGCTTTGGCTTCCAGTGATATTTAACGTATATGGGTTTGCCATCCTTGTTTACCCACACATAGGTATTAACTCCGAATCCCTCCATCATCCTGTAGCTAGCTGGAGTCCCTCTATCTGAGAAGACCCAGGTAATCATATGAGTCGACTCCGGAGTAAGGGATATGAAATCCCAGAAGTTATTGTGTCCCGAAGACGAAGATGGAGTATTGTTGTTAGGTTCAGCTTTTAGGGCATGAATAAAATCTGGGAACTTTAAGGCATCTCTGATAAAGAAGACGGGTATATCGTTGCCTACCAGATCATAGTTACCATCTTCAGTGTAGAACTTAACCGCAAATCCCCGAACATCTCTCACCGTGTCCGCGGAACCCTTACTTCCTGCAACTGTGGAGAACCGCACAAAGACGGGAGTCTTATTATTAGAATCTTGCAGGAATTTAGCTTTGGTGTAATTGTCCATTGGTTCATAAACCTGGAAATAACCAAAGGCTCCAGCACCTTTTGCGTGCACTACTCTCTCAGGAATGCGCTCCCGATCGAAGTGAGATATCTTCTCAACGAACTGGAAGTCTTGCAAAAGAGTTTGGCCGCGATTGCCTACGGTAAGAGAATTATTGTCGTTGTTAATTGGATAACCCTGACTAGTGGTCATATTTTTGCTTATAGTTGTCCCATTTCCTTCTGATGGCTTAGCGATAGATAAACCTGGTAGAAGAATCGCAAGAGTCATCAAAAGTACTAAAATATGTTTCAAATCTCTACGGGAAATATACAATGAAACTACCCCCCAATTATGGTTATATTATGATTCAAATATTCAATTATATAATTTTCGTTATTATATAACTGTTTAAATATATATCTTTTTTATAACAGCTGGTCATATTAGCATTGGAGTCAGTCCTTAATAGCAGTTTCATGTCGAATTATAACTTTTATAAGCTCAGTTTATCGGCTATCTAATGAGTACGGTGATATTTTAGCTCCAAAATAAATCCAAGCGTTCCAACTTCTTTTTTATTCCTTGCGCTAGAGTATGTTATCAAATGTACACAAAAGCAGAAAATATTTTAGAGCTGAATTTAAGTTAAAGTTGCCCTTTACCCAATTGCAGAAATGGTTTGAATTTTAAGATAGGCTCTTAGAGATGGGGGCATTTCCTGTTCGGAATACAGATACAGGAAAATAGAGCTTATAATCCTATTTTTATATCACCAGCCTAAATAGTAACTTATGCCATCAGAAAGCAAGAATCCCGATCCCTTCAAGGAACTTAAATGGAGTGATCTCCAGGATTGGGCTGGAGGGAAGGCCACTGCAAAGGGGATCAAGTACCAGGAAGAGGAACGGGTAAAAGAGATTAAACGCACCTCTGAAGGCAGCCTGGTCGCCCTGGTAGAGGGGACAACAGAGTATTTCACAGAAGTTTCCCTGGAAAACGGAAAACTGAGTTCGATCTGCACCTGCCCTGTTGGGCATAACTGCAAACATGGAGTTGCAGCTGTACTTGAATATCTCGAACGCATAGAGCAGGGGGAAGAAATTCCGGTTATTGCCGAGGAAAACCCGCTTATTGCAAGAGCCAGACGAGGATATGCAGGAGCTGAAATTTTCGGTGTCTATGAGGCTGAGGAATCTTCACGGACTCTCCGCGAGTATCTGGAACAAATTGAAAAATCGGAATTAATCGAGATATTGATGACATTTGCAAAAAAAGATACTATGCTTGGCAGATACCTGAGAGCCCGGCAGAACCTTGCATCAGAAAACCCGGAAGAAATTGTTGTGGGCATCTATTCCGAACTGGACGAGCTTTGGAGGGAAACAGGGGGCTATGACTTCTGGAGTTCTGAAGGCGAGGATGTGCCTAATTTTTCAGATGTGCAGGTCAGGCTGGAAAGCCTGCTTGATTCAGGTCACCCTGACGAACTGCTTGATATCGGAAAAGAGCTCATGGATAGGTATGATGGAATTGTGGAATATGACGACGAAGGGGACATAGGAACAAAAATATCCAGCTGCATGGACGTGGTGTTCAGAGCTTTATCTCAATCTTCTCTTCCTGCACATGAGAAAATGCTTTATGCTCTTGAAATTGAGCTAAAAGATAATTACAACATTCTTAATGAACATCTTTTCTGGAAAGAAGATTTTACTCCGGAAGAGTGGATGCTATTTGCAGAAGCTCTCAAATTCCGGTTAAAGGATACTGAAAAGATAAACAATCTCCTGTACGACTCATCCTGGGAGCGGGATTATGTTGTTGAAAGGCTTATTGACGCCCTGAAAAAAGCCGGGCTTTCTGAAGAGGTTATTCCGATCTGTGAACTCGAAGCCGAAAGAACAGGCAATTATCTAAGGCTTGTCAGAGAACTGCTCGATTCCGGACAGACAGAGAAAGCAGAAAAATGGATTTACAGGGGAATCAAGGAAAGCAGAGAAGATAAGCCTGGTCCTGCCTACGAGCTCCTGCAGATTCTTCTTGAAATTAAAGAAAACGACGGAAACTGGCTTTTTGTAGCTGCCCTCGAAACAGAAAATTTTTTTAAGTTTCCCCATCTGACCAGCTATATTGGAATGCGGAAAGCAGCCAGAAAAATCGGGAGATGGCAGGAGATCCGGGAAGCTGCCCTCCAGTACCTGAGAAACGGAGAACTTCCAGCCAGTAAGGCCAAAATTACGGAAGAAACTTCAATCTTTCCTGGTATTCTTCCGAAAACGGGGCTGCTGAAAGTTGACTCACTAAGGGAAATTAAACCTCCTGCTCTTGATTTGTTAATACAAATAGCTATTCAAGAAAATGATGCTGAAGAGGTAGTCCGCTGGTATGAAGAGCTTAAAAAAAGCAAAGGTGAAGCCGAAAGATATTGGAATTCCGTCTCAGAAAACGAAATTGCAAATGCAGTAAAGAGCAAATATCCTGAAATTGCGATTGAGATCTGGAAAAAGCTTGCAGAAGACCTGATCTCCGAAACAAAAGTAAGCTCATATGAAGCCGCATCAGTATCTATCCGAAAAGTAAAGCAGACGCTGGAAGCAATTGAAAAAAAAGAAGAGTGGGAAGCTTATCTCAGGGAGCTAAGGGAAGTCAACAGGCGCAAAAGGAAGCTGCTTCAAATCCTGGATATGCTGAGAGAAGACCGGATAATCAGCGAATAGAGAGGACAAAAGGAAGTGTAGCAGGTAAAGCGGGGTTGTGAGATGGGTAAGAACATATTTATATATAATATCTCCTAAATAAAAATAGATTAAGATTAACTCGGATCCTAAATCCTGGATATGCTTCAAAAATACTTCTCTAAATAAGTATAGGAAAGTATAGAAAAAAAATAAGGAAAAACGAAATAAAGGAGCTATAAAATATGCCAGCAAAAGTCAACAAAGAAGAATGTACAGCCTGTGGAACCTGTGTGGAAGAATGTCCTGTAGAAGCAATCATTATTGATGAGGACAAAGGTTGTGCAGTTGTAGATGAAGAAGAATGTGTGGACTGTGGAGCCTGTGAAGAAGCTTGCCCCATACAGGCTATAAAGGTTGAATAACCTGAAAGAACCGGAATTGTATATCCAAAGTTCATTTTGTGAACAAAACTCGAAATATTCAGAAGAATGGGGAAAAGGTTGATCGGGTCAAGAAGAGTCTTTCAGCGTTTGAAAGCAGCTTTCCATTCCGATTTTCTATTTTTTCCAAATCGTCTGTTTGCTCCGCTTGAAGATGGAATAACTCTTGTTTCATACCCCATTTCCTTTAGAATCGGTTCGTATTTCCCTGATTTTTTACCATTAAAAATAACCAGTTTCAGATTCGGGGCTATCTCTTTCAATATTGAAAATTGATTTACCTCTTCGTCTTTTATCTTTGTATCCTCGCTTCCTTTTCTTTTTCCGGCTTTAAAGGCATCCCAGAGCCCTATTCCATTCTGCTTCAGGGTCTCAAGCCTGTTTTCATAACTCATGCTCTGAATATCTTCTCTTATGACACTGCCTAGCAGCCTCCAGAAGTCGTTGCCTGGGTGCCCGTAGTACTGATGTTTCCTGATAGAGACATCACCCGGAAGGGATCCTAGGATCAGGATCTCTGTGTTTTCATCGACGACTGCTGGGAAACCTTGCTTTTTCATTCTTTAAGGAAGCTGAAACTTAAGGTTATTTAAGCTTTGGGAACAAAAAAGGTTAAATCAGAGTTACCTGTTCCGACATATCTCTGTAATAGTTGAAAAGTTCCTGTCCCCAGGAAAGGGCAGTTTTCTCAAAGCTCACCATTTCATGGTTATAATATCTTCCTTCTTTTGAAATCATGGATAAGGAAATGAAACGATCGGTAACAATGCTGGAAGCAAGCTCTATTTTATGATCACAGACAAAGAGGCGTGTGTTCTTCATATTTATGAACTCTTCTACCTCTTTTCTGTAATCGGAAATCAGCTTTTCATATATTGGCTTTTCCAGAACAAGAGATACTTCGATCCCTCTTTTTGCAAGGTCCAGATAAAGGCCAGGATACCCTGGGCGGAAAAATGAAGAAACTTCCATAACTGTCCCGGACCTGTAAAGCGGGTCCATAATTTCAGGAGGGTAATCGAAGATATGGGTCCTGTCAGGCACAAGCTCCTTACAGCTGCCAAGCTCTCCGATACGGTCCAGCAGGTGAGGAGGAAGAGTCCGCAAATTCTGCCTTGCCCAGTAATCGTGGTTCTCATTAAAGATCTGAAATGTAGATAAAAGAAGCTCCATTTTGGGGACAATAAGCTTTCCTTTTACCGAAAGTTCATAACTATCTCCATTTTGCACCAGCAGTCCGTCCTTGAACAGGATGCGGATCTGGGCCATAATAGGACTGGAGCTGACTTCAAGTCCTGTTTTAATTTCCTCAATTGTTTTTGGCCCATCCTTCAGGAGTAGAAGCAAATTTTTCCTTTTGTCCGAAAAAAAAATTGTATCTATTAACTGCAGTTCCATACTCATTCGATTTAACCTCCGGAAAGGGATTCTGGAGTTATATCTGGAATTTGGTTGGGTATCTCATTCGAAAACTCAAATTTTCATAAAGCGTGCCTTATATCTCAGTGCAGGCTGAGCAACAGTGATTCTGAAAAAGCTCCGTTTTCGGTTGTACAGACAAGATTATCAATACATTTTTCGCTTTCTATCTGCCAGGATCTTGATTTATAATACTCGAAAAGCTCCCTTGCCCAGTTTATAGCCTCAGGTTCGGAACAGGATATATAGTCGTGATAGAACCTTCCATTACTGTCAAAGAGAGAGATTATCATTCCACGGTCTGATACGATAAGTTCAGCCAACTTGACCCCGTCATTGCAGATAAAAAGTTCGGTATTCTGCAACTTGGTAATTTTCCTTATTTTCCTTTCATAGTTATGAAGGATCTTTTCGAGTACCGATTCAGTGAAAATAAGGGTAACGTCTGATTCCAGCCTTCCGAGTTTTGAATAAAGGGGAAGAAATTCAGGCCTGTAGAAGGATGAGAATACCATAAGATAACGTGATGAAGAGAAAAAATTTAAAAGTTCCATACTTGGTTCAAAAATCTGGCTTGGGTCGGCTTTAACCAGCTTGCAGTCCTTCAGATCCCCGATTCTGTCAAGAAGACACTGGGGAATTCCACTGAGGTCGTGTTCGATCCAGTAATTATCTCGTTCGAGCAAAGTCAGAACGTTGACAAGGGATTGAGCTTTTTTAAATACCTGATCTCCCATATCTGTCAATTCGTAGTTTCCATTTTTTTGAATGACCAGGTCACTGTCTGTAAGCCTTTTGATCTGTGGCAAGATAGCCGTGGGAGAAACATCAAGGAGGGTCTTAATTTCTTCCATTGTTCTTGGTTCCTCTCCCAACAGTAAAAGGAGGTCTCTTCTTTTCTGGGAACGAAATACTATATCTGTTAACTCAGGTTGCGTTCAAATCACTCCTATCGCGTTTTTCTGTAAATATAGGATATCTGAATCATTGACACTAAAAGTCCGCATAAAGGCGAATGAAAATTTGAGTTCCGGTCTGGTCCTGTACGGCCCGAATAGGAGGAAAAGTTTGTGCCATATGTTGGAGATAATCGATATGCTCATTTATATAAAAGAATTTGGATGAATAATTTCAAACGTAAGGGAATCTAGACAACAGAATATTAAGAGTTTGGAAAAAATATCGTATTTCAATAAAAACGATATCATTGGCCAGAGTTTAGAGTTGCCGGCACTTTTGTTATGTAAATAAATAGGATAAGTAAAATTGAAAGAGTACAGTACGAACATTGAAATTTTTGACAGGCTTTATCATAATAACATCACTGTTCAAAAAGAAGTTCGATGTTTCAAAGATACGCATTTTAAAAAGAGTTGATACATTTTTATCTAATTTGTCTCAAAAATTTAAAGTTTATTTATCTGGGAAATGAGAGTAAAAAATTTCCGGGCAGAAAATCGCGTAACCGACTCAAAATTTCAGACCCCTTATTGCTATGTTAAAACCAGAAAAAAATTCCCGTCGGTTATGGTATATGTGATGATTTCCCCTAATTATGCTGTGTAAGCGTATCAGTTTTAGATACGCAAATCAATAAAAAAGGAAAAGTTCCGGTGAACAGGAGAGATTTTTTCGCGGGTATATACCAAGGAAAATCCGGAGATCGAATCCGATAAATACGGATGCTCTGCGGTCTTTCCACGGCTGAATTCCGCCGAAAGAAAAAGCTTCACGGAGGTAAAGCCGGAACCTCACGATGCCGAAGATGTCCGGAACTGCAGATCCGGAACGGTGACGGCCTTTTTGCCAAAAACTAAAACGGAGGTTTATAAATATGTTGGACTTTACAGAGGCAAGTCTGAAAAAAGTATTAACCAGGTACAATGTGGCTCTGGAAAAGGCGATGACGCCTGAAGATGCCGCAGAAGAGATCTATCCTAAAGACGAATTAATTTACCCGATTGCAAAAGCTATCTTTGAAGGAGAAGAAGATGACGTAATCGAGGGTCTCCAGGCAGCAATGGATGCAGGCAAGGACCCGATTAGCCTTATCGACGATGCCCTCATGGTCGGTATGGGTGTTGTCACAAAACTCTACGACGAAGGTGTCATTTTCCTGCCGAACGTCATGATGTCTGCTGATGCTATGCTGAACGGTATCGAGTTCTGTAAGGAAAACTCTGAAACTGCCCATGAAACCAAAGGAACCGTTGTCTGTCACGTTGCAGAAGGCGACGTCCATGACATTGGAAAGAACATCGTTACAGCTCTTCTCAGGGCAAACGGTTACGATGTAGTTGACCTTGGAAGGGACGTCCCTGTAGACGAAGTTATTGCAGCAGTTATTGCAAACAAGCCTCTCATGGTCACAGGTACTGCACTCATGACCACCACCATGTATGCATTCAAGGAAGTTAACGACAAACTTCTCGAAAAGGGAATAAAGATTCCATTCGCATGCGGTGGCGGCGCAGTTAACCAGGACTTCGTATCTCAGTATGCACTCGGTGTGTATGGTGAAGAAGCCGCTGATGCCCCCAAGATTGCTGACGCAATCATTGCAGGTACCACAGATATCGTAGCATTAAGAGAGAAATTCCACAAGCACTGAGGTGAATGAAATGGCAGCAAAAAGATACACTTCAATGGCATACGCAAGCGCAGATGAGATGACTTTCGGCGTATCCAAATATCCAGTAAAAGCAGGCCTTGACCTCGAAATCGGTGCAGGCTATACAATTCCTGAAGTTAACTATGCCCCAAGACCTGAAGCCGGTGCGTCCAAGGAAAAACTCGTAAAGGAATACGAGAGAATTACCACCGACATCATGGCAAGGATGGTCCAGGTCGGCTTCCCGGCAGTAATTCTCGAAACTGAGCACGTTCAGCAGATGTCCAACAACCCCTCCTGGGGAGCAGAAGTTGCACACGCCCAGAAAACCATCATGGAAGAATACCACGATGAATACGGCATAAAGTGCGCACTCCGCCACACAATCGGTGACATCCGTGAGAACAGGGACTTCCTCCAGCTCAGAGGAGACAAATACTCCGTCTTCCTCGAAGCCTTCGAAGAATGTGCAAAGGCCGGCGCTGACCTGCTTTCAGTAGAGAGCATGGGTGGTAAGGAAGTTTTCGACTATGCAGTTCTGAGAAACGACATAGCTGGTATGCTCTACGCAATCGGCTGCCTCGGCTCCATTGACATGGAAATGATCTGGTCCGACATTGCAGCAATTGCAAAGAAGACTGGCACTGTTGCAGCTGGTGACACTGACTGTGCTCAGGCAAACACCGCAATGTTCATCGGCGGCGGGCTGCTCGACAAGAACCTCGCCCACACCCTCGCAATTCTCGCAAGGGCAATTTCCGCCCCAAGGTCCCTTGTTGCATACGAAGCCGGTGCAAAAGGCCCGGGTAAGGACTGCGGATATGAAAACATCATCGTCAAAGCCATTACAGGTATGCCGATGACCCAGGAAGGTAAGACTTCCACCTGCGCCCACTCTGATGTAATGGGTAACCTTATTATGCAGTGTTGTGACTGCTGGTCCAACGAATCTGTTGAGTACCACGGTGAATTCGGCGGCACAACTGTTCAGTGCTGGTCTGAAACTCTGGCATACGACTGCGCCCTCATGAACACCGCTCTTGAAACCAAGAACGACAAAGTTCTCAGGGACCTTCTCATGCTCTCCGACAGGTACAGAGACCCCCAGTCCTACGTGCTTGCCTACGACAACGCATACAGGGTCGGTCAGGCAATTGTTAAGGACGGAGACAACATCTACCTCAGGGCAAAGAACGCTGCAGTCGAATGTTGCAACATCGTCAGCGAAGGTGCAGCTGGCAAGCTCGCACTCTCCAGGTTCGAAACCAAGGCCCTGGCAGATGCAAAGGCAACCCTTGATGCTCTTCCATCTGACATGGACAAATTCATGGATGACTGCCTCACAAAATATAAGAGTGAAGTTAAAGTCTTCCTGCCGGAGAACTACGGCTTCTAAGCCGAACCCTCCGGTTCTTTTTTCTTTTTTAAATTCATTTTGAATTCTGCACATTTTTAGCCGTTTTTGACTCTTAATTTTGCACTTTTTTTGCTGTTGCCCTATACTTCATTTCTGCTTTTGTACTTCTCAACATAGTTTTGCACGTAAGTATTTGCACTTCAATTCACTCAAGACTCTATAACCATACGGGCATGGAAAAATTTACTCTAGATTCTGTAATCATGGAACACACCTGCAGCCGAAGGAACTTGCCTGCATTATCCACATCCTGAGTTTTCCGACTATCGACAGTTCATGATATGTTTTAATTGAGAAACCGGTAAATTCACTCAGTTAACAGATAGATCGACAAAGGAAGGAATATAAAGAATATGAATATATAAATCGGGCAGAAAAAGGGAGGAATAAAATATGGACAATAATATATATTTTCAGAGCATAGAACAATACTTAATGAAGCAATTACATAGAAAAAAGAAAAATATATATACTGGGGGAGGTATCGATAAATAGTAGCGTGGGACCAAAAAATATACGAACAGACCAAAAATCGTGCCATCAACAAGGAGTTTATATAACTCTCCCATGTTACTTCTTTTACAGTGAGACACACATTAGCTCTCTTCTTTTATTTTCTGGTGGTACATTAGTTAATAAGTTAGGTTAATAAGTTAGCATTTTTCAGAGAGATACATACTTGCGTTATATGTACTTTTGATTTTTCTTGCAGGTAAGTTTGGAAGTGAGGGAGCTATATAAGCTCATGAGATAAATATCTCAGTGTTACAACTTGATTAAAATTGATGCGCCAGAATCCGATTGTATGTGCTGGATATGCAAGTTTATATAATCTTACATTTGGCAGATCGACATTAAAAATTTAGAGATTTTTTGATGCCGTTTTTGAACACTCACTAACTGTATGTTAGGTTTAAAGCTGGTTAACGGGTGGCTCAATTCCCCGTAGTATTCTCGACCTGCCGAATATAGGATAATTTGCTTTGTAGAAAACCTATCTAAATCAGCTCCCAGAGACTGAAAATAAACAAGCAAAAATGCATCAGGCAATTCATTTTAAGTTAATGGAATTCATTATTTCGAAGGATTTTCTACAGAGCAGGATAATGATTTCTAAATAAGTAAAAATTTCTAAATGAGTAAAAGAGAGGGTTGTTTATAATATGGTCCCATTGCAAAAAAATGTTTCTGCAATTTGACACTATAATTTTCACTATTATGTGTCATTTTCTCCCAAAAAATGATTAACTTTCTGAATTGTGATGGTTTTTACTGATTTTGTGAAAAAGCCAGATTTTTTGCAACGGAACCGTTTTATTAATGACAAATGGTTGATTGGGAAAGAGTTTGCAAAAACTGGAAAATAGTGATAAAGTTAATAAACGACTTCAAACTAAACATTTGAGTTATTTATACAATTAAATAACTCATGCTATCTGATTAAAGATTTTTTCTATCCTTGAAACCAGAGGCTTTTCAGTCCTCATGTACATATAAGCAGGAAGTCCTGATCTGGAGAAATTCTGGAAAAACTTCATTGCTAGGCTATTAATTCTAGGAAACTCTTTAATTCTGCCATTTGCAAAAAGACTTATTACTCTGTCAAAACTCCAAACATTCGTAGTGAAGTTTATATCTTCTCGCAACTGTTTATCCATGGAAAAAATAAGCTCAATCCAGGAATTCAATTCTCTTGTAAGATGTCTCCTGGTCCCTCCTTCAACTACAATATATGACCTTCCTTTTTTAACATTTTCGAAATATTCTCTAAATGTTTCCCCTTTTGCAAGGGTGTATACAGCTCCCATACCTCCTGTATGACTATCTGTAGTAGCAGCAAGCCCTACTCCATACTTTCTGGCGAGCGCTGCAGTCATCAGATTTTTTTCAGTTAAGTTCTGCATATTATATTCAACAACTGGGAATTTTTTTATAAGTTCGGGTACAGCCCACAGATTAGGGCAATCTCCGATAGCAAACCAAAAGGGATGGTTATAGATATGGGGAAGGTCGTGAGTTCTTAGATAGCGGATAAAGTTTTTGAAATCGCATTCCTGATTTGCGATCAACTCAAGTTCTTTAAATTCTTCCAAATCAAGTTCAAAAACATTAACGTGAACAGTATGTCCTATATTTTCAGGATCTCTAATTGAAATCTCAACTCCTGGAACCAGTCCTTCCCTATCCCAACCAAGCAGGTCATAAGCTTTGACAGTATCATGGTCGGTAAAAGTCACAAAATCAAGCCCTTGCGAGCTTGATTTTTCAAAAAGAACCGCCGGATGCATTGATTTAGTAGGAAGGACATCATAGGAACAGGAAGAGTGTACATGCAGATCCACCTTCTTCCATCCTTCCTGAAGAAGAGTTTCTGCAACCTCAGCGCTTACGGTTGTTTTAGCATCTTTTCTGGTTTTTCCTTGCATAAACAAACACGACCACTTTATCCAGAATTTCTTTTCAGTATAAAAGTTAAGGAATTCTTATTCAATAAAAAGAATACATAAATTACATATAGACATTTCGCTAAAAAACATATTATTTCTAAGTAATATATATCTATCTGCAACAAGTAACTTGATTGTTTAGAAAAATCTTTGTGCTATATATTATCTAAATGACCTATGGGTATCTAATGGAAAAAGTTAAAGTAAAAGAAAAGGAGCACGAGTAGACTATTTATTTGTCATAGTATCTTGACAACTTCAAGTTAATGTTTAAGAATAAAATAGCTTGTGGAATGAACTCTAAATATAAGTTTTCCATTGATTCGGGTTTTGCTTCTAAAACGAATTCTTGGCCACCTTATTATCAGGAAATCTCTGATTATTTACTGGCAAAATACTTAAATATCTTTATGCCATTGTATATAGAAATCAAATATAAATCATAGATGTTCTCACAAATATTTATATTAGTTATAACTATTATGAATATTGACCGTGGAGCAAAAACCCGGATGCTACTGACCTATAAAATCAAGCACAATCGGAATTTTTCGGAGGAACTCATAAAGGCTCGAAAGGTTGCTGAGTTGTGCATCAAAAATCCGACTCAAAACCGAGACCTTAACCCGCCTCCCATACAAAAACCTGTTTTTTCTCTTCCATCTTCGCCTTCATCCTCATTCTCTACTTCTTCTGAGTTTTCTCATGACTTTTCAATTGCTTCTTCTGCTCCTCCATCTTTTGACTCTCTATCTGCATCTGATCCATTTCCGGTGTCGGGATCTCTTTCTCCTAGGGATGTTAAACATATAGGCTTGAAGTCAATTATTTCCGGCCAGATTATCAAGAAATATTCCCGAAACCAGGATATCAGATCTGTAAAGCATGTGAAATTGATCATTCCTTCGCGGGCAGTCAGTGTCGACAGGAAGGAGCGAATCCTTATGATCCCCTGCCTGAAGCTTCTGCTGAACTATCGTTTTTCCAGCAACTTCAAAAAAATTTCCCAGATTGAAATTGATAGTATCTATGCTTATATAGCAGTTGTCTTCCCGGGCGACGAACCCAAAAGTTCCGGGCACTATATAGGAGTTGACCGCAATACTAAAGGACACATTGCAGTTGTAGCGGACCCTGGGTCCGGTAAAATCTGGAAGTTAGGAAAAATGCGCTACCATACGCATAAAAAATACGAAAATATAAAAAAACGGCTCTGTAATATGCGCAAAAGTAAACATTTAAAAGCTGTAGAAATTAGGGAAAAGAATATTGTAAAGGACTTGAATCATAAAATTAGCCGAAAGATTGTGGACGTCGCCCTATATAACGGGTGCGGAATCAAACTAGAAAATCTTAAAGGAATCCGGAAACTCAACAGCAAGATTGGAGATACAGGAAAAGGCGAGAAAAATAAAAATAAAAACAAAAAAAGGGAACAAAATAGAGACAAAAGCAGAAGTAAAGAAATTAACAAAAGCTCTCTCAAAAATAAAAGCAAACCCGAAAAACAACCACGGTCTTATGAATACTCCCTGAACAGCTGGTCATTTCAGCAGCTTCAGCAGTTTATTGAATACAAAGCCAGGCTGCGAGGAGTAGAGGTAGTTTATATCGATCCCCACGCGACTAGCAAGAAGTGCAGCCGCTGCGGACATACAGGCAACCGACACAGTAAGCAATTTGAGTGTCCACATTGCGGGCACGTTGATCATGCCGATGTCAATGCCGCCTTTAATATAGCGTTGACGCCAAAAGGCAGCGGTCAATTCTCTGCAGAAAGAGATGCAGGGAAAGGGAGCACTGACACCCCTCGACGGGTCCTGGATCGTACCATCTTCAGTAAACGTACAGCCAGAGAAAAAACTTCTCCACAGTTTGCGTGGGAAGTATGTCAGTTTTTAGACTAAGACCTATTCCGGGACTTCCCTTAATGCATATCTAGAGAGATTTGTTCAACAACTCGCGGACAGACCAAAAACAAGAAAAGGGAAGTAATCCCTTTCAGTTAACTCACATTTTCAGGCAGCTGCTGCTCTTTGAATTCCGTTAATTTTTGTTCCGTTTACAAGTGAAAGTGCTCCAACGGGAATATAGACCTTACCAGTTGCTGGAGCGTAGACAACTATTCCTTCTAGCTCGTGAGCTACGCCATTCTTGATAAGAATATTCGTACTCACTGGCAGTTCGGCATCTCCAATTTCCAGCACAGGATTTGAGGAATCTGTCACATTCAGCAAATACTCGTTTTTATCCAGTTGCCCATCCCCGTTGTCTGTGGAGAAAACCTCACCCACTTCAATAAAAAGATGCGAATTAGTCTTGTTAAGATCAAATCCAAGTTCTTTGGCTATATATCCCGCAATTTCGGTATTATCTATATGGCCTGTCGGGTAGTCAGGACCATAAGCCCACAATGGGACATCATCTCCAGAATGCCCGTGAGTAGTCCATCCAATTACTGTGTGGTTTCGGCTGATTACCTCGCTGATGGCATAGTCGAGGGAGAGATTTTCTCCATTTGTATGGAGCTCAAGAATTTCAGCTACATCATCATCAGTTGCATCAATGTCCCACCAGGTTTTCAGCTGCTTTTTAATGTTTTCGGACGAAAGGTCTGTTCCCATTTTCGCTGCAACACCTGCAGAACTGAGCTTCATACCTTTGAGAGGCGCAATGACATCTTCCACGGTTGTGGATGTGTAATTGGAGTCAGAGTTGCTGCCAATAGTCATGCCGCCTGTATTATGATCCGGGAAAACTAGAACTAGAGTATGCCCGTCTTTTTTAGCAAAATCAACTGCAACTTTAACAGCTTCGTCAAAAGCCAGGAAATCGGTTACAGCATAGTTAGGATCATTGGCGTGGTCTGCCCAGTCAACCTGGCTGCCTTCGACCATTAGGAAGAAGCCATTTTTGTCCTGGGATAACAGTTCAATGGACTTCCCGGTCATCTCTGAAAGAGAAGGTTGTTCAGGTGCAAGTAAAGAACGATCGATGTCCGGCATCATATGGCTACTGGCAAAAAGGCCCCAGGCCCTGCCAGTGGACAGGTTCATCATTTTATCTCTGCTGTCAACATACTGATAGCCTCTGTCAAGAAGTACTTTAGTCAGGTTTTCTTCGTCAGTCCTTTTTCCCCCCTCAGCTACAGGTGTGAGATAACTGGAACCGCCACCAAAGACCACATCAATGTTCTCATAAACCATCTGTTTCATGATTTCGGTTTCATTATCTCTGTTATCAACGTGAGCAGCAAAAGCTGCAGGTGTGGCATGGGTAACACGCGAAGTTGCTATAAGTCCTGTAGCCTTGCCTTCGAGCTTTGAACCTTCAAGTACTGTTGCAAGCGGTCTGTACTGCAGTTCTTCAGGTGGAATTTCCAGTGTACTTAACACAGAACTATTGCTCGGCCCGACGCTTACAAAACCGTTAGTAGTTTTATATCCCGCAGCAAATGCGGTTGCTGCTGAAGAAGAGTCGGTAATGATTGAGTCCGTGCTATAGGTAGACACTGTTCCAGTCACCATATTGTCAAGCTCAAGAGGCTTTCCGCTATACCAGCGAGCTAAAGTTTCCACACTTTGGGAACAACCATCAGGAATCAAGACAATCACGTTCTTAATTTCAGCTTCCGATCCTGCACGAGATTTGCAGTCTACGGAATCAGTGAAATCAGTATTGTTACTCGAATTACCATCCGCAGCTACTGCGGAAGTAACATTTCCAAGCAGTAGAAGCCCTATAATAGAAATAATCCACAAAGTATCTGTTTCCTTAATCTCCATAGAATTACCTCAACCTTGGGAATAATTTTTAAGTTTATGGGTTTAAAACCTTCTAAAAAATACAAATCCCATTTTTAAAAAAGAAGCCAGTTGTATTTGAATCTTTCACATATAGACTATATGTAACATCATATTCAATATTTGAAAAAGGCAGCTATGTAAGCCTATTTTGTGGTATCAGCTATTTATTAAAATATTTAGAATATATACTCATTTATACATTTGTTAGTTTTCCATAAACCGTATACAAAAGAATAATGCTGCAGCCTAACAAAGCTTCAGTCCGGAATTGAAAACTCAGAATAGACAATACAATTTTTTAACGTGAGACGAAATTAACCATAACTCATATCCTGTTTTTGTGGTGAATGAAAAAGGATAATGAGTAAATTATATTTACAGGACTTTTAGCAAGTTGACAAATGGTTCGATTAATAGTTTTATTGAATTAAGAATTACCACAGAAAAACTAAAAGTCTCATGCTCAACAAATAACAAAGAATGAAATCAATAAATGTAGAACAATATGTTAATAGAGAAACTATAGTGAATAATGAGAAAAACTCTATATAATCCAAGAATTATGGGTAGCATGGTTAATATTAGGAGAGAAACCATGGATAGTATAAAGTTGTTTAAAAAAACAACAGACATAATAAGTACGATTTTTCTTTATGTATTGCTGCTTGCATTAGTTGTAGGGATGGCAAAAACTTTTCTGGATATTCGTTTTATTTTGTTTGAGTCTCTAGAAAGTGGATTCAATCACATGGTTACAAGTGTACTGACGGTTTTTATTGTCATTGACCTTTTCAAAGCATTTGTGGATTACCACGAGAATGATAGGATTAAGCTTACGGATATAACAGATGCCACAATTCTAATAGTCCTGCGTGAAATTGCTGTTGGACTTTATGCGCAAAAATTAGGGTATGAATTTGTTTTAAGTCTGGCGACTTTATTGCTTGTACTTGGTATAATGAGAGTGCTTGCTGTTAAATATTCCCCGGTAAAAACTCAGGAATCTTATATTTCTGTGCCGAGGGAAGAGCAGCCTTCAAAAATCAGCCTTAGTGCTGTTTTTGATAAGTACGGTCTCACTCATGAAAACAATTAACTTCCTACTGTATGTAATTCAGCGTTTCTTCCTACCACAAATATGGCTTCAGCTGGCAGTCTTCAACCGGTTTCGTAAATCCGATAGAACAGTTCCTGAAAAATAGCTTAAATTCCATACATAGTCCTGCTCACTACACTATTTTTAAACCAGGAACAGAGCTTGAGATTATATGTATGGGCTACCTCTGAGAACCTTAGACGATATTTAATGAGAATTTTTACTCCGAAAATAAGGTTCTGATAAATAAATATGCATTTTAGATGAGATAATTATATTTAATTTGATAATTACATAGAACAAAAGAAAAGTATATATATAATGGATGAATATCATTATTTAGTAGCGTGGGACCTGAGCATACAGACAGACCAGAAAATCTCCGAATAGACTCGAAAACATGCCAACATCCATTAAACCCAAATTTCCCATGTTACTTCTTTTTAAATTGGATTATGCCTCTAAATCTCTTCATTTTATTTTTGAATAATATACAGTTGCTTCGTGCAGAATAAATTCTTTTTACACAAATTGCTTTTGAAAGTATTAAGTCCATAGATTGCGGTTTAGAGTAATGGAAGAAAGGTAGATACCGGGATTGAAATCAGATGGAAATCTTACTTTTTATGTGCGGAGAAGGGCTTGGCCACACAAGTCGCTGCCTTGCTTTGGGAAAAGAGTTTCTGGCTGGCGGACACAAGATATACTTTGGGGCATATGGAAACTCAAAAAAGCTTGTAGAAAAAACAGGATATCAGGCATATGAAATCCCCCGTGAAATAAAGCTAGCTGGAAAGTCCGGAATCTTTGATATCAGAAAATCCATTAAAGAAACTCTCAAGAATATTTCCCCTTCAGAGTTCAGAAAGCTTCAGAGACTGATTGAAAAACTCAAACCTGATGTTGTACTTTCGGATGGCTACTATATAGGTATCCTTGCTGCACAAGCTAAGAAAACTCCTGTTTATTTTATTGGCCACCAGTTCAATATGGTAGAATTTTTTCAGAAACAGGATTTTCTGGTGACCGTAGCAGGAAAACTAGTCAAGAGTTTTTATGATCACATCTTCAGAAGTGTAGATGGCATCATTGTGCCTGATTATCCGCTTCCGTATTCTGTAAACCGAAAAAACTTCACACTTACAAAAAGTATCAATAATACCATTCTTTTTAGCGGCCCACTTATCAGGTGCAAATATAGTGAAATCGAATCGAAAACATTCCAGCACCCAAACGTCCTTTCAACGATTGGCGCTTTCGGATACAGAGCAGCCATATTCTGGAGATTACTTGAGGCTGCAAAACTGAATCAGAGTATTCATTATACATTTATTTCAGGGCCCGAAATAGATTCCGAACAGTTTTCAAAAATACCGGAGAATGTTGAGTTTACAGGCTTTACGGAAAATCCTTTTCCTTATTACAAAGGTTCTGACCTGGTAATCACTGCAGGAGGACATGGAACAATCCTTGAAAGCCTTTCTTTCGGACTCCCTGTACTTTCTTTTCCGGACGAAAAACACATAGAACAGGAAAATAACGCAACTGTACTTGAAGAAGAGGGATATGGGAAGAGAATGAGCTACCTTGCAAGACCGGAATTTATTCTTGCCAGCATTAGAGAAATTTTGGAAGGAGAAGAATACTACAAAAAGACCCGAAAATTAAGAGAGCTTGCAGAGGAACTTGACGGACCTGCAACTGTAAGAAAGTTTCTTGAAGAAAAGATTTAATAAAGATTTAATGAAAAGAAGACCGAAGGCAGAAAAATAAAAAATCCGAGCGAAAAACGAATAGGGATAAACGCGTTCTAAAAAAGGGATAAAAATGAAAATAATTATTTTGATCTGCGGAGAAGGACTTGGTCATACTAGCCGATGTCTTGCGCTGGGGAAAGAATTCCTGGCTGGCGGGCACGAAGTCCATTTCGGAGCTTATGGATACTCAAAGGAGCTGGTCGAAAAAACCGGATATTCAGCACATGAAATCCCCTCAGAAATAAAGCTGATCGGAAAGGCTGGAACCCTGGATTTCACAGGCTCAATTGAGGCGACCCTCAAAAGTGCTGACCTTTTAGGAGGTCCAAAACTCCTGAAACTGATAAAAGATATAGGTCCTGATGTCGTTATTTCGGACAGCTACTATCTGGGGATGCTTACTGGTTTTACACTTCGAATTCCGGTATATCTTATCCTGAACCAATCAAATATGGAAGAGTTTTTTAAAAATCGAGGAGTATCCCTGAGACTTCTTGGGGAAGTCACTCGAATGTTCTATAACCAGATTTTTGAAAAAGTAGATAAAATAATCATTCCTGATTATCCGCTTCCTTATACCATTTGTAAGAAAAACCTGAATTTTCGGGGTAAAATTCAGGAGAAACTGTTCTACAGCAGTCCCCTTATAAAAGAAAAATACGAAGAGGTAGAGCTGATTCCCCTTAAGAAACCACATGTTGTCTCCCTCATAGGGGGTTTTGGATACAGGGAACCTATTTTCAGAAAGGTGCTCGAAACAGCAAAGCTTGATCCGTCCATAAATTATACTCTAATTTCAGGTCCTTCCCTTGATCCCTCAAAGCTGGTTGACCTGCCGGAAAATGTACAGATTCTTAAGTTCATAAAAGATACGTACCCATACTTGAAAAGTTCTGATGCAGTAATAGCTCCCGGCGGGCATGGTACAATAATGGAAGCCCTGAGCTTCGGAATTCCTATTCTTTCTTTTCCTGACAGGGGGCACAGCGAACAGGAGAATAATGCTGAAGTGGTTGAGGAAGAAGGCTATGGAAGGATGCTCAGCTATTCCACACCTCCTGAGGTCGTTCTCGAATGTATCCGAAAAGTTCTCGAAGACGAGAAGTACAGAAATAAAACCGAAAGGCTGCGAAGGCTTGCCAGAGAATTGGACGGACCTCGTGCTGTAAGGGAGTTGCTTGAAAAAGAATTTAGAGAAAAAAGTTTTAAATA
>NZ_JAVKPK010000025.1:0-52032 GCF_031461075.1 Methanosarcina baikalica
AATTTTTTTTATAATTTGTATTAAAAATAGGTTAAATTTTATAAGTGCTAGATTTCTAATTGCAAAATATGCTTGCATGTATGTATCATTAATAACATATTTATAACTCTGAATGGTGAGTAATTATAAGAAAATTATCCAATTAATATAATATATATTAAAATGCATATTTTTAGTTTCATATATAAATTATAATTACTCTTAAAATATACAGAATAATATAAGTATAATATAGAACATATTAAACAGATATTAATTAACTTATGTGTCTCGTTGTACATAATAAATATCACTTCGTTTAAAAGCAGCTTTTAGAATGCATATATAAGATAGAGTATCGAAGTTGTGGATTTAATATACTACTATATCGAAATGATCATTTAAGCAAGACAATTTATTTATTGGCATAACTTTCTTTTGATACATATGTTATATAAAAGACATTTAGTTGTTTACAAACTAATTAGTGTATATAAGTGTCACCTATATCTTTTATTTTTTTAATTACTATGTGAAATATAAATCAAAAACAGATTATTAAATATAGATACTCAAAAAATAAAAACTATATCCTGCTAAATTCATTTTCCTTTTATAGCTTATAATATTTCTAAATAATAATTTTAATTTTCATAGACTTTCTCGTCTTTCTTGTGCAGTCTGTTTAATATTTCACTATATTTATAATTTGGTTTTTCGAGTAGATAGTGTAGGACTTCTGTTTAAAATATTAGTGAAAACACATAGGTAAAAATTGGACTGAAAATTAAATTTACCGGATAATGTGTAAATTAATAACAAGTAAAGCATTTTTAAAAAGGATGTTTGAATTTTTAGATTAGATAAGGCAGGCACCATCTGTACCTATAGTATATGTGTATAACTCAGTTGTTATTCTGAGAATCTTTCTCCAGTATTTTTTTTGTATTTAATGGGGCGGTTTTCGGTCAGAACCCTTTTATTCCTATAGTCTATGTAATGGATGAGTTTACAAAATGAGGGGTCAAGTGCTGTTTTGTGAACTTAGCAAAATCCATACATATACTCTATATGAATAGATTGTCCCGTAAATTTTTAGAGCCTGGAAAAAGGCCCCCAAACAAAAGAATAAGAAGCAAAAATTAAAATATGCATTTGAGTTATAATCGCTGCTCTCAATTATTAGTATATTGTGGCTTTGTTCACTCAGATTCTGATTTATGGTCCTGAATACCAAATGTTTTAACATTTGACTATTATATAAAATATTCAGTTTCTAAAAAAAACGTTTTCTGGGTTTTAATCGATAAATTCTCTTAATTTATACTTCATTATTTTATATCTACCTTGATAAAATAAAAATTTCATCTTTTATGTACCTGTATTTATATATTACTTTTTGATCAATAGAGTGTATACTGCGTAAGTAAAAAGTCAGTTAGAACGCATAGTGAGAATATATTGGTTATTTGCTAGAATTCAAATTTATTCATCCAACATTATAAAAATATAGTCCGCGATGCCTAATTACAGTAATACCCTTTTATCGGGTAAAATGTACGTTTTTTTAAAAAACTATTGATTTTGTTAAAATGTGTATGTATTTCTAAAAATGCAATATAACATATATTAAAGATGTTATACATTTGATTTTTTGTTGTTTTTTATTAGACCTAATTACATTTAAAAAATATCGTTAGAATTGAAATATAATTTATTTTTTGTATGTATTTTTATATTATTACGCTAACTAAGTAAGAATTCAAATTAAGACCTGAAAGAAAAAAATTATCAAAAGATCTCATTCCACAACCGGTTTTATTCTTAATCAGTAAGAGTTTCAAAAATAAATTTCATGAGCAGAAATCTTGAGTAATTATTCAGAATACGAGATTAGGAGAAGCAATTTTGAGTTTGGAAATCAGCTCCAAAAATAGAGAACAGGTGTAGCTAAATTATATTACCAGCTTCAGGTCAAATATTTCTTCAAAAAGTCCGTATTTTTTGCGGGCCCTATACAGGTACTGGCGAACAGGAGTTTTATCTTTTGCCCTGGAAATAAGGGCTTCGATTTCCCCTTTGGAAAATACGGCTTCAAGCTTTTTTATAGGAATTGTCTCAAGCCCTTTCCAGTCATCAATTATCTGGTTGCTTATAGGGATAGGGATTGGGAGCAGGGCTACAGGGGCCTCATCTACCCAGTTCCATTCTGAATTGTAGATGTTTGCATAGAAAGCCCCGCATGAAACACATTTTGTTACGACTACAGTCCTCTCCCCGGCAGAGTGGTAGCTGAGGCTCATAAGTATCGAATCGCAACTAGTACAATTACCAATCTCATTTTCTTCCAGGCTATACGCAGGTATCCGGCTTTCTTCAATGTAAAGATTATTCCCGTTAAGGTCATAGCTGTATTCCATATTATCCGCTCCTGGATGAGGCTGAAAGAATCGGCGCTGCTATTAGTTTCAGGCTTTTTCTTGAGTTCCTTTGCTGTTCTGTCTAAAGGTTATAAACCTATTAATATTAATCGGGTATATACACTCTTCGTTTTTGGGGGGGTTTATAAGGTTAAAGATAATATAAACATACTTTCTTGAGATTAATAGCATGAATTTTATTTTAACATACATTTTCTAATAAATAACACTAAAAGAGAAATAATCCTAATGAGAAGAACTGTAATCAAAACAAGTTACATAATATTTTCAAGATTTATTAAATTTTTAATCCCATATAAACATTTTATTTTAGTTGTTTTAGCGAAGACATTTAAATAAGGATATTTTAATAATAGCAATTTTTCCAAATAATCTAGATTTGCCCTGATAATAAATTTAACCTCTTTTCTATTTTTTCTTTTTCAAAAATTGCCTTAGCCAAAATCAACATGTCTTAAATTTAGCGTCAAATTAAGGTTCTTAAAATATACTACTTTAACCTATCCTTTCAATAAGTTAAGCCATATTTTTTACACAATTTCTCATAGATTGTTGCAAGGGTAGCTTTTGGAGAAAATTTAGTATCTTTAATTGAAAGTTTTTTTGAAGGGTTGAGATCAGTTAAAAAAGAAAAATCGGACAATAAGATTTCTGACTCATTAATTATTTTTAAAATTGCTTGTGAGTTGTCTGGATATAATTTAACAAGAAATCTACACATATCAAACGCGCTTTCTAAATAATATGAACACGGAATTAGTAATTTTTTAAAGTTATCAAAATCACCAATGAGGATCAGAGCTTCTGCAATGTCAGAAAGGTTCTCCGCTCTATCGGTCAAAATTGTTTCAGCAATTTTTACTATACGATCATTATTGCCAGCGTTTACATTAATAATAGATATCAGAGCTTCGCTTTTCTCCCCGTCATCACAAATATCCATAGTAAGATTTACAGCAGTATTCAATGTCGATTTTGCTTCTATATCCCTGTTTGTAGAACCTTGCTCTTTAGCAATCGCTACTAATACTTTTTCTTGTTTGGATATGCCTTCTATCATTTTTACGGTATCTATAGCAGATATGTAATTTCCAACACTTGCTTGTGCCACTGCAATGAATTCTAGTGCATTATGTCTATATAGTTTGTGTTCATTTGTAATTCCCTGAACTGTTTTTAAGGCGGAAGTAAAATCATTTTTCTTTGCCTGTGCTTTAGCAATAAACTCCAAAGCTTCACTATAGACAGAATCATTTTCAAAATTTTGAATAATTGTAAAAGCAGAACTAAAATCTCCAGTTTCTGCCTTTGCCTTAGCAACATACTTTAGAGCCTCCTCTTTTCCCCAGTTCCATTCTATTTTCATTGCTGTACAAGTGGCAGAATCGAGATCTCCCAGTTTTACGTACGCTTTAACGAGGGATCCTAGAAGACGATCTATTTGTTTTACTCCTATTTGTTCTGCCTTCCTGATAGCATATTCTAAATCATGTGGTTCAATCACTTCATTAAGTATAGAATTTAGTGCATGATATTTAGGATCCAAATCTACCATTTTGTTTATAGTTTCGAAAGCAGAAGTGACATTCCCGGATTTTACCTGTTCTATTGCAATGAGTTGCATGGCTTCTTCTTTTTTTAGATAAAATTCAATTTTGTTTGCAGTCGCGATAGCATCTGTGTAAAAACCGACTTCTGCTTGTGCTTTGGAAATAGCCTTAAGAGTATTCCAACGTTTCGAATTTATCTGAATCGTTTTTGAAGTTTCGACTGATAAGGTATGTATATTAAGCTGTTTATCATTTAATTCTGGAGGCAACAACCACAACTTATGGTCTATGCTAAGAGCCATTTTTAATGCTTTTTTAAATATTTTTTTTGCTAATTTTTTTTCTTCAATCCTCGCCGCGGCTTTGGCAATAATTGTGAGATTTATTGCCTTGTATTCCTTTCTCTTCATTCCTCGCACTACTATCTGAGCAAATTCAAGAGCTAGTAGGGCATCTTTTTTATCAGTACAATCCTCTGCAATAAAAGTTAGGAGTCGCACTTCCTCATTTTGATCGTTAATACTACTTACAATATCTACCGCTAATCTAAAATCGTTCTGTTTAGCCAGTATCTCTACAATTTTCACAAGTGTTTCGTCTTTTAGCGACTTCGTTTCGATCCAATATGAACTCTCTATATCAAATGCAAATACGTTTACTTTTACCATTGCCTTAATAACGGGTTTTAAATAAATTATCCACATCCCGCCCAAATGTCTCCGTGCTAATTTTATTGCTTTGTAAAACGTGTCGCTAGCCAATTCCTTTTTTCCACATTTTGCTTGATTTACTGCGATGGAAGCTAACGCTTTTAAATAAGAATATAATATTGATATTATCGGACCTGTCTCTAGATCAAAACCACAATCTTCTAAAGAGGCCATTCCTTGTAAATGATTGATTCCACGTGTACTCATCTTAGTGAACTCAAAAATTTCTTTTTCCATCTCACTCTCAATTTTTTGAGAAATTTCCGTAGCGGAAGTTAAATCTCTATTATCCGCCTGCTTCTTTACAATGTACGCTAATGCTTCTGCCCTTATTACTCTGTCCTCAATCTTATATGACGTTTCTAATGCAGATATAAAATCATCCACTTCTGCTTGTGTTTTAGCAATGTAAGACAGTTTTACTGCTTTTGCACTTATCAATCTAACATTAGCCGATGATTCGAAACTACTTTCAGAGAATTGTCTTAGTTCTTGGGACTCAGATTCGGGAATTTGTTGTGCATATTTTATCGCGATGACAAATGATTTCTGAGCTAATTTTTTATCTCCCTTTCTAGATTGGATCTCAGCAATAAAAACAAGTCTATTTATCTTTCGGTCTATGTCTCTGATTTCCTTTGCAGCGCTGATTTCAGAATTAAAATTGTTCAGGACTTTATTCTCAAATTCTTCACAAAAACTATCTGATTGTTCAGTTTTTACCAAAGATGAAAATCCGTAGACTTTTGCCTGGGATTCTTTAATTATTAGCTGAATTTCCACCCTTTTTTTGAGATCTTTAATATCTATTGATAGATCCATGGCGAAATTTAACGAGCTTATCGCATCATCTATCTTTCCTTCTTGCATCTGCGCGATGCCTATCAAGATCAGGGCATTCACCTTATCAACTAAATCTGTAATATCTGAAACGACCTTCTCCGCAGCGACAAAGTATCCACTCATGGATAGATACTCACACAGAATGAGTCTGTGATTGTCTTTAAAAAAATCCCGTTGAAATTGATAGAAGGCTTCCTCTGAGACGTCATATACATGGACAAGTAAAGCCGCTGCATATTTTTCCCATCCAATAATATGAGAGGCCTTTGGGTAATATTTCTGAAGAAGTCTGACAAGTGTCTTATTTGCCTCTGCTAATTTTCCAGAATTTTTCAATTCCCAAGATAAAAACAAATACCACAGAATAGAATCATCATATTCGTTTAAATCTGCCAATTCCTACGCTAGTTGTAAATTACCCTTTGAAAGCGCACCTGAAGGAGACATGTCTCTAATAGCCGCCAGTAATTTGGCATGGAATATGAGATAATGTGCAGTACGCTCTATGTTATTGGTTTCAATAGCTGCTCTCAAAGCAGCATTAAAATTTTTGGATATTGTCTGTAGTAAATCTTCTGGGAATGTCTCAAATAAAGTATTCCAAAATATTTTGTTATCTACTAAAGCAAACAGTTTTTCATACTGTTGCGTTTCCAAGAGATGCTCTGTGAAGTGACGGAATGCGTAAGGACTCTTATGCCTCTGAAAGTTAAAACAGTAGTCCAATATTTTCTTAAGAGCATCTTGAGACTCATTTCTAAGTTCACGTTTGAATTCCTGTGCTAATAAGGGGTGAGTGAAGGAGTAAAGACGTGACGTTTCTGTTGTTATTATGTTGAACCAGCGTCTTAATGACCATGGCAAGCTTCGTAAGTCCCATTCTGTGATTTCTATCATAGCCATTACATCGTCCTCGGACAGTGCCGAATGTGCTATTGACAGCAAAGCGAAGAGCTCTTGAAATCTACGGTTGTTTTCAACGTTACCTGTTTTTACTAAAAGACTAAATTGGTCATGTACATAAAGACTAAAGTCTGGTGGACTCTTCTCAAGTACCCGATATGCCTTTTCCCTTGGAGAGTTATTAATATCATGTATCAGAGAGTCATTAATTTCATCTATCAGATAGTGTAAATATAATGGAAAACCGTCTGTTTTTCTAGCAAGTTCTTCTGTAAAGGTTTTGTCCATAGAAAGCGATTTTAGTGCGTTGTTTTCTGAAAACCGAAGCCAGTCCACAATATCAGCATGATATAATTTTGGTAATTTGATATGATTTGTACACTTCAAACGTTTTTTTAGAGATTCTACCTCATTAATTTCGTCACGCATAGACGCTACGAAAAATATGCCTTCCGGTAGGCTTGAAGGAATTATGCTAGATAAATCGGGCCAATCAATGGCTTCGTCTAGTCCATCAAGTATTATAACAATACGAGTGCTTGCTGGAGGAGACCATTTTAAAAGCTCAGCGAAGAGAATTTGTAACTCGCTCATATCATGAGGTATTTTCTCTACCAAGCCATTGATTTCCATCAATTGTTTGCAAAGAATTTTTAAGCAAGAGTATAAATCTGGATTACTTGTCTGTCTGATTAAATGTATTACAACATGAAAATCTTTTGATTTCAAGCATATAGCCCAGTTTCTCAATAGTGTCGTTTTTCCAAATCCAGCTGGTCCAGTAATAAAAAAGTAACCTTTTTTCTCCTTATTGACAAATCGATTAAGAAGGGTTAATTCTGTACGGCGCCCGAATATCCTATGAGAAGAAGAAATCGATTCAGAATGTTGCAGCGAGAAATCCCGTAAACCCCTTATTAGACTGTCCTCTTTCTTATCTGGCACTTGCTTTGTGTTTTCTTTTTCTAGATCCGGCCAGTGTGCAAAAATCTCATCCATGGGGATGACATAAGCAATTTGAGATAGAGGATTATTTGTTTCCTTTGCTTTAAAAAATCCGACGACTCTGCGTAAGTGTATATCATAAATAGGCCCACCACTAACTCCTTTCGAAATATCCTCAGATACATAAAAATTTAGAACTTCATTTTTTCTCTCTCCAAATTGTAGCGTCTGTCCGGATCTAAGGTATCCATAAAAAGAATGGCCTTCAGGCTCAATAGAGATGTTTTTTGGCCTAAAGCCGAATCCAAAAACTTCGTGTCCATCTTTTACTCTTCCCAGTTGTACGGCGTCAATAGATACGTTAGAAAGCTTTAGAACAGCGAAATCTGCAGTTGGATTGGAGAATTTTTTCAGATATTCAGCCTGATGCAACGTTTGATCATTAGTAATCTTTACAAAGAACTTATTGAGGTCCTGGATAACGTGATAACATGTTAGGATATATCCTCCTGGTAAAATAAAAAATCCAGTTCCACTATGACTTTTCCTATCATCTTTCAATATCTGGCATATGGAATGCTTAACTTCATCAAAACTACTCATATCTATTCGGTCCCATCCCCTGTTTTCAAATTCCACTCTGCGGTAATTTTAATACTTGCTTCTGATGAACTTTTTACTAAATATACGTCTCCTTCTAGAGAAAAATTGAGTCCAAACTCAATAGTAGCTTTCGTAGGTTTTGCATCTTCTGCCAATTCATAAAAACTGTTTATAGTGTTCCCACAAAAGGACTTGATAGAGTTAGTTAGCTGTTGACCTCTTAACAATTCTTTTATATTATCAATACAACTGACTTCTTCAATACTACAAGTTTCTTCAATAGATTGAGCCTCGAGTGTTTGACACGAATCAGAGCTCTCTATATAGACAGTTGTCCCATCCGGAAATTTAACTGGAATTAATTCTACCATACGATAAACCTCATCATTTTTGAATTATCAAAAGCTCAATATCATAAATTTCGATAAGATTCAAAGCTTAAAACAGTTTCTTTTTTGATTTTAGGAACTTGCACTGAGATCAATTTAAAAGAGGAAAAAAAGATTAGAAAGTAGCTTTTAAATACATAACTTAGACTTTGTCTATTATTCGGAATAATGAATCAAGGTTTAGGATCGTGAAAATTATTTCTGAAACTCTTACTGATTGAGAATAAAATTGGTTTTGGGATGAGCTCAATATTAATATTAATCCCCTTTTTTATGATAATTCTTAGCTGTAGGGATAATCCAGTTTCCCCTACCTTTTCAATTAATTCTTATATTTCAAAATGTACACAACAGAAGTTGCAAGGTTCTTCAAGAATAGGCCTTTAAAAACAAATTTACGTTACACCGGATACGTGATAAATTTAAGAATGAAAATATTCAGCTACAGAATAAATTTTGAGAACGGCTTTCCTGATGAGGTTTTTACAGATCTAGCTTCAAAACTCCAGCTCTCCATGTTTTTAACTGCAAACCTATATTATATTTACTTGTATTGACCTTTATTCGTCTCCTGTCAAATATTGGTTCAGAGGAATTAAAAGTAGTATTGAAACAAACTCATATAGAATTTAAGAGTCTTGAACAAAATTCGGAAAACGCAATTTTCACTTTAGTTAAGTAAAACTGGACATTTTTAGTAGAGTAGAGTAAACACAAACTTAATATATAGCCATAAGAGAATAATAGTGTACCAAAGTAAATATATTTTATAGGTATTCAAATTCATTTTTTTTGATAAAAGCTTTTCCTATTTATAGGAGTATACAGCTTATCAAAATCAGAATTTAAGGGCAAAAACATAAGAGTCAGGCATTTATAATGAAAAACTCTAAAGAGATTTGGAAATATAGATGGCACTGATGAGCCACAAAAAGCGATATATCAGAAGAAGAACATATAGGTATACAGAAAACTGGACTTGAATTAAAGTAAAATTGTTTAATGGATCTAAATTTTTATATTCATTCCCATCAGGACGAATAAATTTACAAATCTATATATATGACTATAACTGACATAGTTTACTATATCAGTAAAGGTGGTAATTAATGGTATCCATCCGAGCTAAAATTAAAGCCAGATTAGAGAAGTTTCTTGAAGTTGATTCCAGTGGATATCGAAGAGCTATACTGTGTATCTTCATCAAGGTAAAAAAAGCGACTATTGATGAACTACATGAAATGCTTACAAGCAAGTATAATGTATCGAGAAATACTGTTGCATCCATGGTAGGATACATCCATTCGAAACTTGGAATTCTGAGGGCGCATAAAGAATCTTATAAAACCCCGATGGTTTATCTTCTGAGAGAAGAATATGTAGACCTGCTCATGAAGATTGTAAATTCGTCCAGGACGTCTACCGAATTTACAGTTTGATAAGTTTATCTATTCCACCCACATTTTCTGATGGACAATGTCTCTTGTGAAAAACGCACCCAGAACAGCAACAACTGTAGTGGTAAGATCTGATGCCAATACCCGTATAGGCCATTCAAGGGATCCCTATTACAGTCTTATGCGACGTATTTTTCAAGAGGATGCCACTGCTGTTAGGGGGCAAAAGTTCCTGACAATCATTGAAGAGCGGCAAGCCGCAGGAAATGCAATCCGAACTGACGAATGGAAGGCCATTCTGGAAGAACTCCAGGTAGGACGTGCCTCATTTTACGCAATGCGCAATAAGCTGCTTGGAGCGGGGCTGATCTCGATAAAAAATAAAGAATACAGGCTTTCAGGCCAGTTCTCAAAAGACCTCTTGGATATGGCCCGCTGGTGGTGGACTGCAGTTCTCAATCAGCCAGAAGAAAACATGTAATGAAAATGTAACTTTTTTGTTATTTTGTTTTAGAAGTCTAGGGCGCTTCAGCCAAAAGATATATATATCTAATCTTCCTTTAGAAGATACGCTTAAGGACGAAAGAAATGCGTCCCACAGCGAAAAATCATCGAAGCCCGGTAGTGTAGTGGTCAATCATGCGGGACTCTGGATCCTGCAACCTCGGTTCGAATCCGTGCCGGGCTATACCCATTTTATTTGAATCCTACTCTTTTGACTTTTAATGTTTGAAAGTCCTTGATCTTTCAGAATATGCACAAAAGGTTGGCAGAACTTATAATAAATTGGCTCAATGGCTTGCAATGCTGCAAGTTCCAGATATATTTCTTGAAAAAATAAGTCTGGTTGATTTTTCAACCCTACTTTCATTCTTTCAGATCTTCTTCCACGACTTTTAAAACATCAACATTCAAGGCAGTCTGAATCAGAAAGAATTGCTTGCTCACAGAAGCGGTTTTCCTGGCTGCGGTTTCCATACAGAGCATAAGGATTTTTACCGCGTCCTGAAAATTGCTCTTTTTCGTCCAGTTGTCCTTGAAGCATTTATTGGCTATCTGTTTGGTAAATTCATTTCCAAAAGCTATAAAATTGCTTCCTTTCCCATGTGAAGTTAATATGATTTCTATGTCTCTGAGTTCGGTAATTGCATAATTTCCTGCTGAAGCATACAGCCTTCTTTTCTTGACGACTCCGCCTTCAACTGAGGACACTTCCCCCATTAAAACGCCGTTCCTTTCCGATACCTTGCTCTTACGGTCCGTGACAGTTATGCCGACCCCGAATTCTTCTGCCTTTTTTACTAGTTCTTCATCCGTGACTATTGCACCGCTGTAAAGCTCTTTTTCAAGCCTCTCCCTATCCGATTTATCTCCTTCAAATGTTATTTCCCGCAGGTCTCCGGTCATTACTGCACCGTTTTTCCCGATAAAAGCGATAACAAGGGTCATTCTTCAGGCTCCGATAATTGTGATATTTTTTATTTTTAATATTCCATTTTCAGATCTCAAATTTAAGGGAAGATTTTAGCATTCTGTTATCAGTACATCTTACAGAAAGCAGAATATAGAGATTAGGATTGAAACTCTATGGCATAAATACCTATCAATTAAATTCAGTATGAATTCTGCAGCGGTCAACATTGTTCAATCTGATCAGGCGTTTTCCAAAAAACCAAAGTATAACAAACGTGATAGTAAGATAGGGGAAAAATAACTCTAAGCAGATAGAAATAAATCAAAGAATTTGCTCAGGCGGATTCAGAAGCCAAGTTCCGCTTCGGGATCACAGGAAATCGGAGATTTTCCGGGAATTGCGATGTAATCGCAACAGCACAATGTCTATTTCGCTTTGCTCAAGCGGACCTGGGCTATTTCTCATTGATTGAGGATATAATACATTATTTTTCACCAGGGAGTGGTTACATTGGTTAATCCAAGAAGGATAAGAAAAATAATAAAAAGCATGCCAACTATTGAGGGCGCAGGCGTACATCTTAAGCGAGCTTTTGGATTCCAGCAGGCTCCTGAGCTTGATCCTTTTTTGCTTTTGGATGAGTTTCATTCACGTAATTCGGAAGAATACATGATGGGATTTCCGTGGCATCCTCACAGGGGAATTGAGGTGATAACATATGTTCTTAAGGGGGAGATCAAGCATGAGGACAGTATTGGAAACAGAGGTCTGATCAGGCCAGGGGACGTGTAATGGATGACTGCAGGAAGCGGGATTGTCTACCAGGAAATACCTACTGGAGATGAAAACGGGCAGTTGCGGGGCTTTCAGCTTTGGGCAAACCTTCCGGCTTCACACAAGACGATGGAGCCTCGCTACCAGTAGATCAAAAGCAACAAGATACCCGAACTTCTTATAGAAAAAGGCCTGAAGGTGAGGATTATTTGCGGGGATGTGAACGGCATCGAGGGGTCCGTAAGAGAAATTGTGACCGACTCCGAATACATTGATGTAACAGTGCCTGCAGAGGAGAAGTTTTCACATATAACAATTCCTGGTCACACTGTCTTTGCATACGTAATAGAGGGAAAAGGGTATTTCGAAGAAGGAAGAGAGCTCTGTGCTTTTGAGGCCGAAGGAAGAAGGTACATTGATCCTTCAGAAAATTGCGCAATAGAACCTGGAAACGTGATTCTGTACACAGATGGAGATTTTATAGAGGTAATTGCCGGAGAAAAAGGCGTAAAGTTTCTTATTATATCTGGAAAGCCTATCGGAGAGCCTGTTGCCTGGTATGGGCCGATTGTCATGAACACGCAAGAAGAATTGAAAACAGCTTTTGAGGAATATAGAAAAAATACATTTGGAGCTGATCCCAAAACTTCAAATCATGTTACTAAATCTCAAATTTGGAAATAATCAATCGAGCTTCTGATTCGAAAAATGGTTCTGAAACTCTTATTGATGTGAAAATAAAACTGGTTTTGGGATGGGCTCTTGTTAAATACCTGTGATGCAAAAAATTAACACTGTAGACCCGGAAATCTGCCGCTGAAAAAGATATTCACCTGAATATAAAGAAAAGTATTTTATAGTCCGGGATTGGAGATTTAATAACTCGGTAATTATTCCGGGCTTTGATTTCAGCTCTCTTATTTTTCCTCTATTTTACCTCCAGAGTACCATAAGCTGCAGAGGATTTCTGTTTTTTACAACCTATTTGTTTTGCTTTGATAACATTATGTCAGTGATTTCTAACTGAAAGTTCCTTTCCGGGCAGAGTTCTTAAATATTAATATATGTTATCTATATCTAACTAAATGTTAAAAATATCAAATAATATGTTGTAAATAATGAACAAATCTTTGCTAATCTCCGAAATATGTTAATATCCAAAATCTTTGCTAATGTCCGGAATATTCCTTAATATCTGGCAGAAACAAACTCAAGAGATGGAAAATATGGAAAGAAAATACATGTACAAACTTGTCCTCGGAATAGCCATCATGGCTGCCGGCATGTTGTCGGCTGCTTTTCTTGATATTGATATGCGGATCCCGATTGTTTTAATCAACACGGGCCTGATTATCTTCATTGCGACAGCTTTCAGGCTCTTCAGGCATGGAAACCTTCCTGACAGGGATGAGAGGACAAAAAAGCTGGCAGCGTACGGGATTACATATTCCTGGCTGCTGACTCTCGTTGTTATTGCTGTCCTTTCCTGGGTTCAGTGCTTCGGGCTGGCAGAACTTACTGCAGAAGGAGTTCTTGGCATACTTCTTTTCTTTATGATTATTTCTGCAAATGTTTTCAGGTGGTACTTCATGCAAAAGGGTGATGTCGAGTAAGGCTTGGAGGGCAAATTGTGAAAACAAGGATCAAGGAGTTTCGAGCGAGACACGATCTTACTCAGGAAGCTCTTGCAAATATGGTAGGGGTCAGAAGAGAAACCATCGTTTTTCTTGAAAAAGGAAAATATAACCCCTCTCTCAAGCTTGCATACAGGGTATCCAGGTACCTGGATACTACAATCGATGAGTTGTTCATTTTTGAAGATTCAGATCTCGAATGAATACTCAATTCCTGTACAAAGGAAAATGAATGCATATTCAGCCCAGGCAACGCAACATTAATAGCCATATTTTTGAAAATCCAATGGGCACACTTCTTTAAGTTAATTTGATTTAAATGTTCTCCAATAATCATGTTTTTTTTAGTTAGTTAATAATCACACTATTGAGTACATTAAAAATCAGTATCATTAAACTGATTGTGAGTAGGCTGAATAGAGTTACAAATGAAATTAAATAAACTTTTTAACTATTACTCATATTTCATTAGGTAGTCATTCAGGAGAGAACATGGAAAATACACTGATCGCCTTTCGGAATGTCTGGAAAACTTATCAAATGGGCGAAGTTCAGGTCAATGCTCTGAAAGATGTAACTGTAAAACTCGGGAGAAATGAATTTGCGGCTATAATTGGCCCTTCCGGAAGCGGAAAGTCGACAATGATGAACCTTGTTGGTTGTCTTGATATCCCTTCAAAAGGTGAAATTTTCCTGAAAGGCCGAAACATAGCCCTCCTTGAGGAATCGGACCTTGCAGCTCTTAGAGGTCGGACTATAGGGTTCGTTTTCCAGCAGTACAACCTGATCCCGGGAATGACGGCTCTCGAAAATGTGCTTTTGCCTCTGGAAATCCAGGAAATTGACGATCATACTGCGGAAAAAAGAGCAAAGGAACTGCTGACCCTTGTAGGGCTTTCCGATAAAATGCAGAATAAACCTTCTCAGCTCTCGGGAGGCCAGCAGCAAAGAGTCTCGATCGCAAGATCTCTTGCCTGCGATCCCGAAATCATCCTGGCAGATGAGCCTACTGGAGCACTTGATAGCGTCACCGGCAAAGAAGTGATTGGAATTCTCTACAGACTCTGGAAGGAAAAAGAAAAAACAGTAGTTATGGTCACTCACGACCTGCACCTCGCAGGGTATGCCAGCCGACATATTCAGCTAAAGGACGGGGAAATGGTTAGGGATGAGCCGAACAAAGAACAAATCGATCCTGAAGCCTGACCATGAGTATATGGATCAAATTTCAGAAAAAATGCGGAAAAATACGGATCAATCATTGGGATGCATTTCAGAATGAAAGTATCCGGACAGAAAATAAGGCAAAAATTTTGGGATTAAGAAACAGAGGAATCTAAAAATGGACCTGAAACAATTTACCGGTTTTATTTGCTTGATACTGCTAAGCCTTTCATTATGCTGCGACTCCACCATGGCCACAAGCACTCTTGATACAGAGCTTGATAAAGGGGTAAATATTAGCCTTCTCAACCAGGATCCTGATCCTGTAAAGCCTGGGGATGTCCTTGAAATCAGTCTCTCGATCGAAAACACGGGTTATAAAGATATTGAGAATTGTTTTATAGAAGTCCAGCCCGAATATCCTTTCAGAACTCTTACCGGAGAAAAACTTGTAGAAAACATAGGCACTCTCGGAAAACGCTCTGAAGATGACCGAAGAAAGGTCGTTAAGCTCAAGCTAGGAATTGAAAATGACGTTAATGAAGGTAAATATCCCCTTAAGGTACGCCTTTACACGACAGGTAATGAAGATGAAGCTTCGATCATTCGAGAACTCACGATAGATATAGACAGCGAATCAAATGCTGAAATTGAATATATCAGCGTAGAAAAATTGATACCTGGAGAGAAAACCAATCTTATTTTTGGCATAAAAAATGTGGGTAATTCCCCTCTCAAAAATGCAATGTTTTCCTGGGAATGCGCAAACGATGTAATCCTGCCTGTCGGCTCCAGCAATGTTAAGCACATTAACCTTATCGGTATTGGAGACACTGAAAACGTCAGCTTCGAAGTTTTGACCAACGTGAATACAAAACCAGGCCTGTACAAACTGAACATGGTTCTTACCTATGACGATATTGAGGAACTCCAGACAATTACGGAAGCGGGCACTGTCGAAAATCAAAAGCGAAAGGAAATCAAAAGCAAGGCAGGAATCTATATTGGAGGTACCACGGATTTTGATGTTGCCTTCATGGAAATAAGTCCTGCTGGAGCTTACACTTTTTCGATTTCGAACATCGGAAACAACGGGGCAAATTCGGTCAAGGTTTCTGTTCCGGCACAGGCAAACTGGACAGTGACGGACGGCAGCAACTCGGTTATTCTTGGCAACCTGCAAAAAGGAGACTATGCGGTTGCGGAATTTAGCCTGAAACCCAAAAATAATGGCCAGGATCTGCCTATAAAGTTTGAAATCAGCTATACTTCCAGCGACGGGATGAGACAGGTACAGGAAAAAATAATGCCCCTGTATGCTTCACCTTCTGCAACTGAAGCAGGTTCGAAACTGCCTGAAGAAGAT
Source organism: Methanosarcina baikalica (assembly GCF_031461075.1). NCBI lineage: Archaea > Methanobacteriati > Methanobacteriota > Methanomicrobia > Methanosarcinales > Methanosarcinaceae > Methanosarcina > Methanosarcina baikalica. Next base: position 16,113 of record NZ_JAVKPK010000025.1, read on the forward strand.
AATGGATCAAGCGTATTCCCATCTATTATAATTGTGTTTCTTTTAGGAGCTGTAGGTTTTCTTCTTTATAAACAGCATCAGAAAAAGATGAAAGAACGAAATGCTGAAAAAGGACCCTATGAAGAGCAAATAGAAGAAAGGAAAACAGACGAGTAAATCCAAAACCGGGTCTGTGGTTCCATGAAATCGAAAAAAATTTTGAAAATTGCCTTTAACATGGTTAAAGCCAATAAACTGAGGAGCTGGCTGACAATCATAGGGGTGATCATAGGTATCGCCTCGGTAATGGCAATCGTCACAACAGGAGAGTATTTTCAGGAGCAGGTAACCGAAACTCTGGAGGGGCTTGGAGGCGACACTATTACAATAGTGGCCTCGATTCCATTTCAAGTAAATGAGGACGGAGAAATGGTGAAAGATACAGAAGTTAGTTCAGAGGTAGCTGCAGAGACTGAGGAGGTAGCCCCAGAAACTGAAGAGGTTACTGAAGAGACTGAAGAGGTATCTGAAACCAATAATTCTGATTCCATAGAGCCTGAGTCCGTAACAGAGGCAGAGCTAACAAAAACGGATGTGTTCACTCTTCTGAGCATTCCAGATGTCGAGTATATTAATGTTAATGTTGAAGGCGGAGCAGAATTGACATTCGGAAGTGAGACAACTTCTGTCGGGGTCAAAGGTGTGGACCCTAATTTCTGGCCCAAGCTCACAAATAAGAAGGTAGAACAGGGGAGGATGTTAAAATCCGGAGACAAATCAGTTGTAATAATATCAAAAGAACTTTCGAATGATACCTTTGAGCAAGAAATCCGGCTCAACCAGATGATTCTCCTCAATGGCAGATCTTACAGGGTAATCGGAATCCTTGAAAAAGATGAAGGGCTTCTTGGGGGCCTGAAAGGACTTTTCGGGAGCAGCATCTATATGCCTTACAAGGATGTATATTCCCTTTCGTATAGTGATGAGGATATGCCTGAAAGGGAACGGGAAATCTACGACAGCATAGAAATAAAACTCGATGAAGGGTCGGATTATGATGCAGCCCTTAAAGAAATCGAGCGCAAATTAAGGCGCTCGAGAAGAGTTACCGAAGATACCCAGGACTTCTATATAAATTCTCCAAAAAAAACGATTGAGAGCACCGGAAAGCTGATTAACGGCCTTACAGCATTCCTAGCGTTTATTGCAGGGATTTCCCTACTTGTAGGTTCTACAGGGATTGCGAATACAATGTTTACGTCTGTCCTTGAAAAAACTAAAGAAATAGGGATTATGAAAGCCATCGGAGCAAAGAATAAAGATATCATGCTCATCTTTCTCTGCAACGCAGCAATGATCAGTCTTGTGGGTGGAATTATAGGAATTCTCCTTGGGACAGCTGCAGTCCAGGTGATTCTCTTGCTAATTTCAATTCAGATGAAAGTTCCCTTTGAATTTGCTCTCAGCCTGAAAGGCACAGTGACTGCAACCCTGGTTTCTATAATTGTGGGACTGATTGCAGGTCTCGTGCCTGCAAAGAATGCTGCTGAACTGAAACCTGTGGACGCATTGAGGTATGAATGAACAGTTAAGGTATGGAGGAACAGTTAAAAAGGCAGGAAATATTTTTAACTGCAAATCCTATCAGGTTAAAAGGATATCTCAGGAAGTATACAGGGACAGGGAATAGAGGTAATTACAAATCAAGAAATAAATTTTTATATTTTTTTAATTCAGAAATATTGAGGGAAATTCAAAAATAAAAACACATAAAAAGTACTGGAATAGAAGAGTTTTAAACTATTTCTTGAATATGATATGTTAAAATGAAAAAGAGTGCTCAAAACCTCAGTTCCGAAAAAAAAACGGTCAAGCCTGTTATCAGGAAGATCTACGACTGTCTCTTTGCCACTTACGGCCCACAGGGCTGGTGGCCTCTAACCGAACTTCATGAAGCCAGAGGGACGAATCCTGCAAAAACGGGGTCTACCCTGGGATATCATCCTGCCGACTATACCTACCCGCAGACCAGGAACCAGCAGTTTGAGATTATCTGCGGAGCCCTGCTTACCCAGAATACGAGCTGGATGCAGGTTGAAAAGGCTCTTCTTAACCTGAAACGTCTAAATGCTCTTTCCCCTGAAGCTGTAATCTCCCTTAACTCTGAAACCCTTAAAGAAGCTATCAAACCCGCAGGATATTATAACCAGAAAACGATGCGCTTGAAAGCCCTTGCCTGTTGGTTTCTCGAACTTGGAGGCAGAACACCAACTCGGGAAGAACTTCTCTCTTTAAAAGGCGTAGGCTCGGAAACTGCAGATTCGATCCTGCTGTATGCCTTCAGACAACATTCATTTGTCGTTGATAGCTATACGAGAAGAATAGTAACAAACCTGGGCCTTAATGATAAAAAAGCAAATTACAGTGAAATTAAAGCCTTATTTGAAGAAAATTTGCCCAACGATCTGGCAGTGTATCAGGAGTTCCATGCCCTGCTTGTGGAACATGCCAAAAGATATTATCAGAAAAAAAGCAGCTATGCAAAATGCCCGCTTCTGGATATTGTTCAGAATTAAAAGGTTTTAGGGAAAAAGAATTTAGCTACTTGCGAAATTTAGAGTGAATTTACGCTGTATGTAAATTATCGCCGTATATATTTCTTTATCCTATTTGAACACCTGGCTCAATGGCCAAATACTTAACTAAGTGACTGAACATTCGGCTAAATACTTAAATACTTAGTCTAATCCATTATTTCTCAGTTAGTCCTTTATGTTGTCATACGGTGGTTTGTGATTTCCATTTCTTCAATTTCTACTCGAAAGGTAGCAAGCTTCTTACAAGAGCTTTATTTCGCACCAGTCTGAGAGTTCCGCATCAAGAACCCCTTCATGGACCATCTTCTCGATCTCGTTTTCAATCTGTCCGTAAGTGAACTGATAGTCGTACGAGATTGCGGAAATGACATCCGGACTATGGCAGAATCTGTTCGGGAACGCTTCATTGAACATTGCTACGTTTTCGAGAATTAAATTCCTTAGTTTTTCCATTTTTTATCACCTCTTTCTAACTTGTATTTAGTTTTCTATTACTTATGGTCGATTGCTTTCCTTATCGACATACTATAGTTGTCTTCCAGACATATATAGATTTTCCTTATACCCTATATAGTCAGATTATTTGAGGACGTTATAATATTAATATATATTTACTACTGACAGACTGCGATCTCACAACTGTGGTTTTTGATAGGTAATGATAATTATGATAAAATAAAAACCAATATAATATACTATAAATAGTAATATAAAACAAAGATAAAGGCATGGAATGGGAAAAGGGAGACAGACAAGAGCTGCAGTATTAATTTATCTCTATTGATAACCAGAAATAATAATTGGCTTGAAAGCTGATCATCAGGTTTCTATTCATTCGATTTTTTTAAAGGACGACTGCAGTCTGCTGGTGTGAACAGGGGTTAGAAAGCTAAAACTAAGCCAACAGCATCTGCAAGGGAAACAAAAGAGAAAACCGAGAGCCTGGTAATATAATTAGAGAAAAGGGTTATTCAGGAACAAGCGAAATTAATAAGGAATCAAGCGAAATTAACAAGGAATCGATTTACTGCGAAAGCATTTAAGAGTCTTCAAAAGTGATCCATAAGGCCTGGTCCAATTTTATGTAATTTAGTTCTGTACTCAGTTAAGTTACTACTTATTTAAGTCATTACTCAGTTAAGTTACCTTAGTCAAGTTACTACTTATTTAAGTCATTACTCAGTTAAGTTACCTTAGTCAAGTTACTACTTATTTAAGTTATATATCTTCTTTGTACGTCTTCTTCATACATCAGGGACTGACCCTATGGACCAATTATTAACTATGTAAGTAATGGTATAAAAAAAAGACGATGGAAATTTATTTTTTAGCGGTACTGCTGTTTCATGACATGTAACATGGGCACAATTTTTCATGGCTGTAAGTTTTTTCCGTGGTTGTAAAGTCTAGAGTGAATTAAGTTTATTTATGTTCGAAACTTTAGCTAACCGAGGATGGTCAGCCAGGCTTATTAAGCGTTAACACATTCCCAATGCCTTAAGAAGCTGCTTTAAATCCGCCTTGGAGCTTTCGACGAAAACGCCCATTGTTCCCGAGATCATAATGGTCCAATCGCCGCCACTGTACATCCAGTTATGCTAAGGTAGCCAGTTCATCTTATAAAGCTGTTTGTAAGCACTTGCCAGAGTATCAAGTATCATGTTCACGGTTCCGCAGAACTTGGCGGTCATCTCAGCCATCTCTTTTGGCATTCCGTCCTTGGATTTATAATCCACAAGTTTTCCCTCAGGGCTGAAAATCCCGGCTGCCATTACCTCTTCAAACTTCAAAAGCTCATCTAACGATAGATTGCATTTCTTTCTGTTCATACACTAACCCCCATAATTCAGTATCTATTGTGAGCTACTCGCTAAATCTAAAGATTTAACGGGCTTTATGCTTCCTTCATCGAACTGCTGTCCACAGGTCTGCAGGCGCTTCTAGTGTCGCGTCAACAGCAAAATATCGTATAAAATCGATTGCTACTATTCAGAATCGTTGAATCTTTGATAATTGACACGATACTAGGTGTTAATGAATAAAATTAGTTCAGCGAAATAGTGTTTCCTTTGGGCCTTTTGCATAAAGGAATGAAAAGTGATTGGTATAATATTATACAAAAATATCAAATTAAAAAAAGAAAATTAAAACTTAAAAATTAAACATTTTCTATTACTGAAAATTTGCTTAAAATCTTTCCTTCATGAAAAAATATCGGAAAGGGAAAATAGGTTCTTTTGAATATAGGAAAAATAATGGGAATGTTTGTCATTATTACAGTCAGTGCAACCATTTTGGCAAGCCATACTATTGCAATCTCGTACTCAGAATCTTTCCTTAAAGGATTTGATTCCCCTGTCACTGCCTATTCGTCAACAACCAGGCCTTTGCCTTCAATAATTCGGTCATCGGCAGGAATACGAAGCCTTGAAGATATTACAAGGATCTTTCAGAAATAACTGATTTCCTTAAAATCACGGTATAAAGCGCTATTTATTTAAAAATAATAAATCCAGGCTACGAAGCCCTTTTTGAGACTGAAACCGGAAATCTTCTTATACTATTAAAGTAAAGAAAGAAAACCGTTATGTCTTGTCAAACATAACACCCTGTTCATAATGTGATATTACTATAGTTAAGAGGAGGTAAATGATGAGAAAAGAATTGCTTATTTTGTTAATATTGTTCAGTGTATTCCTTGCAATAGGATGCACTGGCGATAAAGGTGAAGCTCCAAATGCAACTGAGACTCCAGTTACAGCAGTAACTCCAACTACAGCAGTGCCTGAAGTTATAACCGTTTCTGCAGCTGCCAGCCTTACTGAAGCTTTCACGGACATTGCTTCCAGGTTTGAAAAGGAAAATCTTGGAACTGACGTGAACCTGAACTTTGGAGGCTCAGGGAACCTGCGTATGCAAATAGAAGGAGGAGCTCCTGTCGATGTTTTTGCTTCGGCTGACGAAGGTCAGATGAACACACTTGGCAATGAAACCTTTATCGAGAACAGTTCGCGAAAAGACTTTGCTCGCAACTCACTCGTGATTATTGTACCTGAAGCCAGTACCCTTAATATAACTAGCATAAAAGACCTTGTAGATCCTAATATTCAGAAAATCAGCATTGGAAACCCGGATACAGTCCCAGTGGGCAACTATTCGCGCACTACACTGACGGAAGCGGGCTTGTGGAGTCAGCTTGAAAATAAACTGGTACTTGCCGAGGACGTAAAACAGGTCCTTGTATATGTGGAGAGAGAAGAAGTGGATGCAGGTTTTGTATATACGACCGATGCAAAGACTGCACAACCAGGAACTGTAAAAATTGTTGCCAGTGTGCCTGTTAGTATTCCGGTAAATTATCCGATAGCTGTAGTTTCCTCGTCTGAGCACAAAGAAGAGGCCCAGAAGTTCCTTGATTTCGTAACCGGAGAAGAAGGGCAGACAATACTGAAAAAGTATGGATTCACAGTCATATCCAAGTAATATAATTAGACATGATCTCTATGCTGGACCAGATATGGTTTCCTTTATCTATAACGCTCTGGATAGCCTCCATATCATCCCTCCTCGTACTGTGCAGCGGCGTAGTCATAGCTTATATATTTGCAAGGCGTGATTTCCGGGGAAAAGAGCTTGCAGAACTGCTACTAACACTTCCTCTAGTCCTTCCACCTACTGTAATTGGCTATCTTCTGGTCATATTGGTAGGGAAAAACGGGTTTATTGGACACTTGATGTTCGATGTTCTGGGGACCGGAATCATGTTTACCTGGCAGGCAGCAGTTATTGCGGCTTATACGGTTTCCCTTCCTCTCATGGTAAGAACCGCAAAAGCAGCCATCGAGATCGTGGATAAGGAACTTGAATATGCAGCATACATTCTTGGAAGAAGTGAGCTTGAAACCGCTCTGATAATAACATTGCCTCTTGCAAAAAGGGGCATACTGGCAGGATTGGTGCTCAGTTTTGCAAGGGCTGTCGGAGAATTCGGAGCAACCCTTATGCTTGCAGGAAATATCCCGGGAAAAACGAACACAATGTCGATTTCAATATACAGCGCTTTTCAAGCAGGTAACAACGAACTTGCCAATATAATGGTTTTAGTTTTGATCCTTATGTCCCTGCTGTCCATTGCTCTGACCGGGAAAATTGCCAGCAGAGGAAAGTTCGAGGTATAAGCTTGGGTGTCAAGGTCGACATTAGAAAATGTTATCATGAAGCTGAAAGTGGTAGAAAAAGAAAAAACAGGAAAGCTTTTACTCTGGACGTTAGCTTCGAAATGGAAAACGAACTTGTTGTACTTTTCGGGCCGTCAGGATCCGGAAAAACCACATTGTTCAAATGCATTTCAGGAATCACGGAGCCTGATGACGGAAAAATAACGGTGGACAGTAAAATTTTCTACGACAAAGACAAAAAAGTTAATCTGCCGATCCAGAAGCGCAATCTGGGCTATGTTTTCCAGAACTATACCCTGTTTCCCCATATGAATGTGAAAAAGAACATAGAATGCGGTCTTAAAGGTTGGGAAAAAGAAACCAGAGAGAAAAGGGTTCTGGAAGTGCTGAACCTTCTTCGCATCGAGGAACTGGAAACACGTTACCCCTTCAGCTTTCAGGCGGGCAAAAGCAGAGAGTTGCTCTGGCAAGGGCTCTTGCCCCCGGACCAGAGCTCCTGCTGCTTGACGAGCTCTTTTCTGCACTTGACCGGGAAATAAGAACCGAATTTGCGGAAAAAATAAAAAGCTTGCAAAAAAAACTCGAAATACCTTTGCTGTTCATTACCCATAACCTTGAAGAAGCTTTTCTGCTGGCTGACAGGATTCTTGTCTTACACAAGGGAAAGGTCCAGCAGCTAGGGACTCTGGAAGACATTTTTTATAACCCTAAAAACCGGAAGGTAGCCGAGCTAATTGGCCTGTTAAATATTTTTGACGACGCCAGGGTAGAAGGATATGATAAAGCATCCAGAAGTACAGTTTTAAAAAGCGTAGACCTGCGAATTAGAGTAAACTCCCTTAACATCAATAAAGGAACAAAGAAAAAAATAACAGTTAAACTTGCCAGACACAATAAAATCCTAACCGCAGAAGTGCCTTCACAATTTGCTGACGTCCTGCAGTTGAATACAGGTGATTTATGTCTGGTCAAAATGGAAATAAGTAAAGTGGTGACATTCTGAATAAAGGGCTTAATTCAGAAATCCTACTTGCTTGACTCCAGCCTTTTCTTCTTTAAATATATTGTCTTTTGATGCGACCAGCCAATTGTGTTTCAGCTGCTCACCTTTTCTCTACCTTTTCTTCTTTGAGAACCTTTTTTGCGATGATAAAGACCACGAATGCGATAATAATGAAATTTATCAGTTCTCCCAGGAAGGCACCCCAGCTTATAACTATAGGTCCCAGATCAACTGTTGCGGTCCTCCAGGCTCCACCGGGAATAAAAGGCGTAATTATTGGCATGATGACGTTATCCACAAATGACTTTATAAGAGCCGTGGATGCAATACCTATAATAAAGGCAATTGCCAAGCGGAATTACCTTATATTCATAAAGAAAGTCTTTAAATTCACTTGTAAGCCTCATTATTCCTCCCAATTATTTGGTATATCTAAATTGTTAATATAAGTTCTTAATAAAATGAGAAACACTAATCAGAAACGCAGGTCAAAGTACTAGCAGGAGAAATTGATCAGCTAAAGTAAATCAGCAAAATTTCTGGAAGAAAATATCTCATTTTGTATCTCATTCAGAGGCTGTTCTCCCTATTTCCAAGTATTTTAGCAATTGTAACTCAATATTTACGCCGAAATCCGGCATTCGGAATATTTATGCACAATTCGACAAACTAAAATTATATCAATAATATTATATATTAGTAACTAATATTAGTATTTAGGGCATCTGATAAACACTTTTCTTGTACACCCAAACCAGTTTTTAGACCCCCTAAAATTCCAAACCATCTCAAATATCAGATGCCAATTCCCCCAAGCTTTCGTATCTATATAATTTTCTTAGTTGGTTTTTAGTCTTTTCTTGTTATTTTTCCCTTATTTTCCCACCTTATTTTCCCACCTTTTTCGACTGCTTAGGGAATGCTTTAAAATTGATTGGTAGTATAATAATTAACAAACAGAATAGAAATAAGATCAAAATTTTTAGGAATAATACGAAACGGAGAGGATATATTGGCAGAGAACCCGTTACAGGTTATTATGGATCAGGACCCTGAATTATTTACCCTGCTTGAAAATACACGCGAGCTTGCGTTTGCAGAGGGAGGGATTCCTCTTAAGTACAAATTACTTATTGCAGTGGCTCTGGATGCAGCTAACGGTTCTGCAGATGGGGTAAAATTCCTTGCAATGCAGGCCATGCAGGCAGGGACAACAAAAGAAGAAGTGATGCAGGCAATAAGGATAACTCAATACATTTTCGGAGCTGGAAGCGTTTATACAGCCTCAGAAGCCCTTAAGGACGTTTTATAAAATCTATCAGAGGTGTCGGAGGCAGGATTTCGTCTGACTCCATCCTCTTTATTTCCGGAAATAAAGTAGAAAATTATTACGTTATTTTTCATTAAGGTATTTTACAGGTGTTATTTTACAGATAATGAGAGAATATATTATATACGGAACAGGGTGCCTGAAAACTTTTTTCTCAACACCCAAACTCATATCTACCTAGACTTGATCCCAAAACCAGATGCTCTATCTTTCTCTAAACTTTTTTTACTTGAAGCCCTGCTATCATTACCAAAACTGTAAAAATTAATTAGTAATAAATTATTTTGATAGCAAACATCCATTTACTATTATTGATTTTGTGATAGTGGAGTGCTCTCTGAAGGGTCCAATCTCCAGGTATTCCGCGGAATTGAAGCAATTTCTTAAATTTTCCACGGTATCAAACTCTATCAGAATTATTTTCTCTGGGTTCCAGTTCCCAAACATAGGAATCACTTCACCTCCCCTAGCCAGATACCTGCCTCCGTGCTTTTTTACGATTTCCGGAACTTTTTCGACATATTTGGCGTAAAGTTCATAGTTCAGAATTGTGATTTCAATTATCATATAAACAGGCATTTTTATCTTTCCTTACTGAGTTTTTGTTAGCCGGCTTTATAAGTTTCCTGTCATTTTCAAAAATAAGTTTTAAATATTTTTCTAATATTCACATAAACTTTAATACAAAACTTTCTGCTCTCAAAATAGTAAACTACTTATAACAAAGAGACTGACTGATCAGTCAATTATAGAGATGAATTATGAAAAAACAAGTTAAAGACAAGAGAACAGCCATAATGGAAACAGCCCTGAAGCTCTTCACTGAAAGGGGCTTTCAAGGTACCTCCACTGCGCAGATTTCAAAAGAAGCAGGCGTAGCCACAGGTACCTTTTTCAACTACTTCCCTACCAAGGAAGATCTCATAAATAGCCTTTATTTTGAGGTCAAAGGTAGATTAAGTAGCAGTATGGAAAAAGAAATCGAAAGCAAGAGTACCTTCCAGGAAAGAGTGAGAAGATTGTGGTCAAATTTTATCAATTGGGGTATAGACAATCAGGAGGAGTTCCTTTTTGTCGGACAATTCTGTTCATCTCCTTATATAACAAAGTATACGCGTGAGGAAGTGATGAAGGAATATATCTTCCTTCATAATCTTGTGAATGAAGGGATAAAAACAGGAGAAATCAAGGACTTTTCCCCGGAATTGACCATAGCGATGTTTTATCAGAGCAGCAGGGCTGTAGTTAACCTGATCCTTAATTCGAATTTATCGAAAGATAAAAATGAACTTATAGAGAACGGATTTCAAATTATCTGGAGAGGTCTGAGTGAAAATTAAGTTTTTACTCCATTTATGAGTGGTCAGTCGATTATATAGAGAAATATATAGAGAAATTAGTGAATCAATTTATCTCACAAATAAGCAATCCATCAAAAACTCAATCAAAAAAATAGAATATTTCAAAATCTCAGGAGGAGAACAGATGCTGTACAGAAAAATACTAAAGAACGGTGAGGAACTTTCAATACTGGGATTTGGGTGCATGCGCCTCCCCGAGAAAGAGGATGGCACAATAGATGAGGAAAGAGCTGCGCGGCAAGTGCGCTTTGCAATCGATCATGGCATAAATTACATAGACACTGCCTGGCCATATCACATGGGAGAAAGCGAGCCCTTCCTTGGCCGAGCCCTTACAGGTGGATACCGCGAAAAGGTTAAACTTGCTACAAAACTCCCCTCCTGGCTCGTAGAAAGCCGCGAAGATATGGATCGATTCCTGAATGCCCAATTAGAGAGACTTAACACTGACCATATCGATTATTATCTGATTCATGGTCTCGCAGGAGAAGTATGGGATAAACTTGAGCCTCTTGGTGTGACTGATTTCCTTAATAAAGCAAAAGCCGACGGACGTATTACCAATGCAGGTTTTTCTTTCCATGGATCAATTGAGGATTTTAAGCGGATTGTCGATACATATCCCTGGACTTTCTGCCAAATTCAGTATAATTTCATGGATGAGAAGCATCAGGCAGGAACTGAGGGACTTGGATACGCAGCTTCGAAAGGTCTCGGTATTATTATCATGGAACCTCTACTCGGAGGCAATTTAGCTAGCCCGGTACCTCCTGAAGTGGAAGAGATATGGAATGAAGCAGAAGTAAAACGAACGCCTGCAGAGTGGGCTTTTCGGTGGGTGTGGAGCCATCCCGAAGTCACAGTTGTGCTTTCAGGCATGAATGAGGAGTCCCAGGTTGAAGAGAACCTGAAAATAGCTGATGAAGCCTATCCTGATTCCCTGACCGAAGCGGAAGTACAGCTTGTTAGCAGAGTTGAGCAAAAATATCGTCAGCTCATGAAAATCGGTTGTACCGGCTGTCAGTACTGCATGCCCTGCCCTTCAGGCGTTAATATCCCTGAATGCTTTAGTATCTACAATAACCTTCACATGTTCGGTAACGCGGATGGGGCCAAATTTACATATGCAATCAGGATGAGCGGAGTATTTACAAATAGTGAGCCTGGAGGATTCGCTTCCCAGTGTATTGAATGTGGTCAATGTATGGAGAAATGCCCCCAAAGTCTGAAAATACCTGATCTGCTCAAAGCTGTGACAGAGGAACTGGAGGGGCCTGACCTGGAGCAAAGGATGGCTATGGCTAAACAACTTTTTAAGAAAAGCTAACTCAGAGAAAGCTATCTGATTACTAGGAGAATAATGTAAGCGGAGACTAAATTAGGTGACTTAAATGAGCCTTATTTCTTTTAATTTGGAAAAATGCACAGCCTGTGGAATCTGTTCCATGGTTTGCCCTATAAATGTTATTATACCAGATAAGGAAGGTTTTCCTTGCTTTCCAGCCGAGCATGAAGCCTTCTGTACATGCTGTGGACACTGTGAGGCTATCTGCCCCACAAATTCAATTACAGCAAATTACCAGGCATTTCCTCCTGAAGGAGATACATCTGATATTGGACAGATTAGGCCTGACATTCTCGCAAAATATGTCCAGAGCAGAAGGACAATAAGGGCTTTCAAGGACAAAACGATTGAGAAAGAGAAAATAGAAGCCATCTTTGAAGCAGTCCGTTTTGCTCCTTCCGGCATGAACGCACAGCCTGTTAAGTGGCTTGTAGTAACTGAGGCAGCAGATATCAAAAAATTTGCAAAGCTTACTATTGACTGGATGCGAATGATGGCAGAGAAAGGAGCAGACCATCCTCTGAAGCATTATTTCCCTGTCCTTGTTACTCTGGCTGATACAGGTCTTGATCCCATTTGCAGAAATGCTCCTGGCCTTGTATATGCTTACTCGGAAAACGCCTTCGGATATACAGATAGTATTATAGCTCTGACAACCTTTGACCTGGTGGCTCCTTCATTTGGCCTGGGTACCTGCTGGGCAGGACTTCTTCATAGAGCGGCAATGGAGTATCAGCCATTAAAAGAGGCTCTTGGAATTCCCGAAGGCTTTATATTGCAGTTTCCTATGATTTTTGGGTATCCAAAATATAAGTACAGGAAGATTCCGGGAAGAAAACAGGCAGATATTATCTGGAAATAATCTCATTTGTACGAATAAAGATCCATTTTTACATTGAACTCAGGTATTTTTTACCTGAAATCAATAACATTTTGGATCAACAAATCCTATTTTTACGTAATTAAAATGCTTTATTCCTTTAATAAAGTCATGATAACGTATAATTACGTTAATGGCGTCATTTTAAAGGCAAAGAAGAAAATGGAAAACAGAGGAATAAGGGAGGTAAGTGGATGCTTTACAGAAGGATTCCAAAGAACGGAGACGAACTTTCAATACTGGGATTTGGGTGCATGCGCCTTCCTCTCAAAGACGGGAAAATAGACGAGGAAAGAGCCACGCGCCAAGTGCGCTCCGCAATTGACCGCGGTGTAAACTACATAGATACAGCCTGGCCGTACCACATGGGAGAAAGTGAGCCTTTCCTTAGCCACGCCCTTGCTGACGGATACCGTGAAAAGGTCAGACTCGCAACAAAACTTCCCTCCTGGACTGTGAAAAGCCGCGAAGATATGGACCGGATCCTGAATACCCAGCTTGAAAGGCTCAGGACCGACCATATCGATTATTATCTGGTCCACGGGCTTGTGGGTACTTTGTGGGACAAAATGGAAAAACTAGATGTTGTGAGTTTTCTTGAAAACGCAAAGGCTGACGGCCGCATTATAAACGCAGGTTTCTCTTTTCACGGGTCAATTGACGATTTTAAACAGATTGTAGACGCTTACCCCTGGACTTTCTGCCAGATCCAGTACAATTTTCTTGATGAAAAAAACCAGGCAGGTACAGAGGGACTCGAATATGCCGCTTCAAAGGGCCTCGGCATCATTATCATGGAACCCCTGCGCGGAGGCAAGCTGACAAACCCCGTGCCCCCTGAAATTCAGGATATCTGGAGCGAAGCATCTGTAAAACGCACGCCAGCAGAATGGTCTCTTCGGTGGATCTGGAACCGCCCGGAAGTCACGGTCGTGCTTTCAGGCATGAACGAGGAGTCCCACATCGAAGAGAACCTGAAAATTGCAAATGAAGCCCACCCCAATTCCCTAACTGAAGTCGAATTGCAGCTTGTAAAGAAAGTGGAAAAAAAGTACAGGGAACTCATGAAAACAGGCTGCACAGGCTGCAGGTACTGCACGCCCTGTCCTTCAGGAGTGGATATTCCTGGCTGTTTTGAAATCTATGACAATTTTTACCTGTCAGGCAACGAAAAAGAAGCAAAACTTATGTATGCAGCAAAACCCGGAGGAATAATAAGAGGCGATGTTCCTGGCTACGCCTCCCAGTGCGTGCAATGCGAACAGTGCATTGAAAAATGCCCTCAGCACCTGGATATCCCTTCCCTGCTCGAAGCTGTTGCAGAGAAGTTTGAGGGAAACGATCATAAGGGGTGGAAAGTCCTGGCAAAAAAAGCGTTCGGAAAATAATAAAGGTCAAGGGGTATCTCATTAATTATTTTTCAGTGTGGTTATAGTTTCTTTGGATTGGCTTGCTCGTTTTTTTGGATTTGGTCAGTGATTTTTCCTTCAAATCCTGAACTATTTTTTGTCAGAAAGTATTATATACAATATCCACGTACCATATTATATTCTCTAGAGAACTACTAAATAAGAAGTAATTAACTAGCAATAAAATGTTCTGTACAATACCTACTTAATATGAAGTAATTTGAGAATATGTAGTTACTTAATATTTAATATACAACTACTTAATATTAAAAGTTAATCAATTAATTTAACAAAAATTATGGAGCAAAAAATGAGATTAAGTATAATCCTGTTTGAAAAATTAACCATCCTTATAGTTATTGGAATAATAATGCAAAATCATGATTTCATTTTGATTACAATGCAGATAATCAACATATTTGATATAGGTACATCGATGAGAATTAGTGATTCAACGACACTTATAGGATCTACCATCTGTCTATTGATTGAAATACTATTTGTAGAATTATTCAACTTTCCAAATTTAGTTCTTGCAAACACATTCACGAGTACGACTAGAACTTCAATATTTCTTTTCATATCAAAAACAGGTGAACAGACCCAAATTAACAACAAATCTGTACATGAAAAAAACAACAAGTAGAAAAGAAGTACATAGCGTCCGTCATGAGAATAAATAGCAAAAGTAGAAGAAAAGAGTGGGCGATTTTCCCACTCCAACTTCCTCAAGTAACGAGAAATAATAACTCAATTATTATAATACACATCGAATAATAATGTATTATACAACAGAATTCTACTACTAAAACTAGTGTCGCGTCAATCATCAAAGATTCAATGATTCTGAATAGTTGCAATCGATTTTATACGATATCTTTCAGTTGACGCTACACTAGCCTATTTTATTTGAAATTACAATCAAGGAGGTATATTTTGGAAGAAAAAATCAAAATGATTCCGTTGGAAAACTTAGTTAATAATTTGAAAACTGGACTTTCATTTTCTTATTACGCTAAGAAGGATGAAAGCACCGAAGGTGAGGAAGTCCCTTTCATAAACACAAAATCCATAAAGAGAGGAACTGTGGACTTCCAATCGTTAGACACTATAAAGGTTGAGGAAACTAAAATAAGAGGGAAAGAAAAGGTGTCTACAAATGATCTTTTGATTACAATTAGAGGTTCAACATTTAAAGCTGCTGTAGCTGGATCGAATATCAACGGTCTACTTTTTAGCTCAAACCTCATAGCCCTTGAACTAAATAAAGAAGTAGCTCCTGAAGTTATTGCAGCTTATTTAAATTCTCCAAGGGGACAAATAGAGCTAGAATCAAGATCTGGAGGATTAACAATTAAAGGACTAAGCACGAAGAAAATACTGGAAATTTCTGTCCCTGTACTCCCAAAAGAGATTCAACAAAGGTTTGCGAGCTATATTACATTTGCAAACGAACAAAACAATATTCTTAAGGAGATGATCTCATTAAGAGAGCAAACCACAGATGCAATTCTGGAAAATATGCTGGGATAATTGTACAGTAATTAGGTGATTAACGTGGAAAGAAATATAGATCAAGTAGTTTCTCAAATTTTTGAAATTCGATCAGTTTTTAAGGGAAAAATCTCTAATCAAAGCATCATTGACCTCACAACTTCACTTTTTTTCTTAAAGTGTATTTCAGATATATCTGAAGATAAGACTAAATTGATTTCTCAGACAACGGATGAAATAGAAATTAAATTACACCATGAAGAGTATACACTCATTATCCCTTCCTCTGCTCAATGGCATTCCTTAAAGAGAATAAGATACAATCTAGGAAGTGCACTCGATGAAGCCTGCAGAGAACTGGAGGAAAAGAATTCATATTTATATGGGGTGTTGTCATCAATAGATTTAAATTCTATAGTTATTGCAGCATCTAATGAAAAAGATCTTATATTCTCCTATATTATTCAAAAGCTTTCAGAGATTCCAAATCTAAAAAATTACTCAGATGATCCTGAATTTATAGGTAAAGTTTTTGTAGAACTCATAGAACAAACCAGCAAGGATCTGCCACAATGGGATACAAATTATGAAATTCCTGAAAGTGTATCAAATCTTATTTTTTCTCTTTTAAACCCAAAAGCAGGATCAAAATTCTGCGATCCGGTATGCAGATCAGGGAATACATTTATAGGATGTTTAAAATACCTAAAGCAAAGAGGAAAAGATCCTTCAGGTATTAAATTTTTTGGCCAAGAGAGCAATCTCCATCTATGGAGGCTCTGCAAGATGAATATGCTATTAAACGGATTTGCAGATGCAGAGATAAAGTTAGGAGATCTTATCAGGAATCCTCAATTACTTAGTAATAGCCACCTTATGCATTTTGATTTTATAGTATCATCTCCCAGTTTTGGAATCAAAAATTGGGGATATGAGGTTGCACATTACGATCTTTATAATAGGTTTCACTATGGAATTCCTCCCAAAAACAGAGGAGATTTTGCTTATCTGGAACATATGATCTCAACTCTTAATGAAGAAGGCAAATTGGGAGTAGTTATCCCCAATGGGATGCTCTTCCGCATGGGTAAAGAGGGCGAAATAAGGAAAAACATCATCAAACAAGGCATTATAGAAGCTGTAATAAGTCTCCCTCCAAAAATGTACCCTGGTACATCGGTTTCTACTTCTATATTGCTACTCAATAAAAATAAAGAAGAAAGACATAAAGATTCAATACTCTTTATTGGAGCAGAAAAAGACTATGAAAAAGGCAAACAGCAAAATTACCTCAAGGAGCAAAATATTGAAAAAGTTATAGAAGTTTTCAGAAACTATAAAGAAATCGAAAAATATTCCAGATATGTTTCCTTTTCAGAAATCGAAAAAAACGAATTTAGCTTGAATATTTCCTTATATATCAATGCTTCTATGGAAATAGAAGCAGTTGACCTTAGAGAAACTCTCCAGAAATTGAAAGAATTAGGAGAAATATCCACTAAACTAGATATTAAAATGGATGAATGTCTGAAGGAACTGGGATATAAGATATGAGCACGTTAATGATATGAATTTTTGAGCTAGTCATATTGGGTAATGGGCATGAGTTATTGAAAACCGTAAGCACAAGAATCTCTACATTTTCCTCAAATATAGGGGACTATACTTGCTTTTTCGGAATTGATCAATAGCTCACGGACACACCTCATATTGGGAGAATAATTAATATTATTGTGAATTTTTGCTGGGAATGGACTCACTATAGCAAAGACTCAAACTTTTCAACAATGAGTTCAGTAGCCTTTATCAGATGGCTCAAAAGTTACTTTATTGATAGGAGGAGAGGGTAAAAATTCAGTCAATTTCGTATTTCAGTGAAAAAATGGAACTGCTATTGTTTCTGAAAAATCTCTTGCCAGAAAATAGAACAAACCTGAGGAAGATGAGGCGTAGAAAGATTTGTGATTACAGGAAGTCTTCATTTCCTCAAGTAGAATTTGAACCCCATAATTTATTTTATTACCATTTCATTTATCATTTTTTCCAATTGAGAAAGCTTTTCCAAGATTACATCCGACGCCGTAATAGCTTCTATTCCCTGAGCTGTATATAACAGGTCTGATTTTCTCGATATCAGGGTTTTTGTTTTCATCGAGCACGGATTCTTCGGCCTTAATGTCCAGGATTTCTCCTACAAACAGAGTGTGAAGCCCTATCTCAAGAGTGTGAAGAAGTTTGCATTCAAGGACAAACGGAAACTCTTCTACATATGGGGCAGGCACAAGCTCACTTCTTACCGGAGTCAGGCAGGCTGCCTCAAACTTATCTTCATCTCTTCCGCTTGCGATACCTAAGTAATCGGCTTCTTTTACATAATCCTCTGAGGGGATATTTACGGTAAATGCCTTATTTTCCATAATACCGGCATAGCTGTAAGTCGCTTTTCTTAAGGATACGCTGATACATGGAGGGTTCGAACAGCAGATTCCGGCCCAGGCTACAGTCATGGCATTTGGCTTTCCATTCATGTCATAGGTGCCGACAACCCAGGTTGGAGTCGGGAATGCAAGTGTCTTTGCTCCGATTGATTGTTTCATGGTCTTAATCTTCTTTTCTATAATACAAAATGCTTTCGTGATCTATCATCCTGTATCTTTATTACAGGACATTTATCATGAGTTTCTTCAATCTGTGGAGTTTCTTCAGGTTGAGGTCCGGAACTCCCAGATCTGCAGTCGAATTTATCGCAATTTGGCATTCTTACTGTTTTTTAAGTATTTTTTCTCTGCCGAGCCTTATAACATTTTTTAATAAGAACTTATAACATTTTTCAATAAGGGTTGTTTCACCTTTCTCAATTAATCTCAGGTTTTTTCACAGGATAGCTGACAGTATCCAGAGACAGTTATCAGTTAAAAATTATTGAGTATTTTGTATAGTTGCCGTTATATAATATGTGAGCTATAGGATAAATACAGGAGTATTAAGTTAATTACTCTCAAGTTGTATTACTCTCCTTTCCGGAAGAAATGACGAAATAAGGGTTATCCGGCAGGGAAATCTTAAGGGGGTGCAAAATTGGTGAATATGAAGAGATATGGTAAGCTGTTACTAAGCGCATATTTAATGAAGAAAATTAAGGCAGGGGGCTCTCAAAAGAGCAAAGGGGCATTGCATAGATATGCGAAGCTGGCTCTTGGGGTGTATCTCCTTAATAAACTTAAGTCAGGAAAATCTCATACAGAAGTAGAAGTGGAACCAGAGGAAGAAATAAAATTAAGTGAAGCAAGTGAGGGGTCTTCAACTATGAAATTCGGAAAAATTATTCTCGGCGTGCTTGCAGGAGCTACAATCATGTACGCTTTTAAAAAACATGCTGCTAAAAAGGCTGGGCATAAACTCGAAGTGGAATGAAATTAAGGAGGATATAAAACTGCATAAAATGAATAAATGGTGTAAATTCCTGCTGGGCGCATTTGCAGGAGCTGCCATTATATATGCTGTTAAAAAACATATGTGCTGTTGCAGTAAGTGCCTCCCAGAAGTTTTAAAATCTTTTTCCGTTCCTTTCAAGCATGGACAGGCTCCTCCGAAGGTAAAGTCGATTTATCCTGACAGGCAGACCTTTGCTTTCAGGCATGACTCTCCTATCTGGATCGAATTCGATATGCCTATGAATAATGCAAGCATTACGAAAGAAACCGTAATAGTAAGAAGTTCCGCATCAACAGAGCCTGTGGAAGGATTACTGGATGCAGGGTCCAGAACGCTGATGTTCCGTCCTTATGGCGAATATCCTATGGATGAGTCAGGTGCTGAAATAACAATTACCTTACTTGGAAGCGAAACCGGATGCGGAGTAATAATAGATGAACAGGGGATTGCTCTGGATGGCGATAACGACGGAAAAGCTGGCGGAGACTTTGAATACACTTATAGAATTATAACGTGAAATTTCGGCCCTCCGAAATAAGCCCATTTTTTTAACCAACCTACTTTTTAAATTTATTATTTTCTTTTTATTTTTTTATTAAGTTTTATTTCATTAATTCTTGTTCTATTTCAGTTCCATTTCAGTTCCATTTTATTTCGTTTTTTCCGGTTTTCCTGACTTTTCTTCTCGCCGTATCCTCCACCGCCCGGGGTTTCGATCACAAAAACGTCTCCGCTCTTTAGATTCACCTCAGCCTGCCCCCCAACTTCGAGAACACTTCCATCACTGCGGATGAGCGTGTTCTTTCCGCATTTTCCAGGCATGCCGCCTTTGAGCCCGAAAGGCGGGAATTTCCTGTGGCTTGAGAGAATTGCGGCATTCATGTCTTTCAGAAACCTTAGCTTTCTGACAACCCCGTTTCCACCCCTACATTTACCGTCTCCGCCGCTTCCTTTCCGGATGGAAAATTCTTCAAGTAAAACCGGAAACCTTGTTTCAAGAATTTCAGGATCAGTAATTCTGGAGTTGGTCATATGAGTATGGACAGCGTCAGCTCCTGGAAATCCGGGGCCTGCGCCTACACCTCCGCAGATAGTTTCATAATACTGGAAATCGGCATTTCCGAAGGTGAAATTATTCATTGTGCCCTGTGAAGCCGCCAGTGTGCCAAGGGCTCCGAAAAGGGCATCAACAATGTACTGTGAGGTCTCAACATTGCCTGCGACAACTGCTGTGGGAGGCTCTGGCCTGAGCATGGAGCCCTCCGGGATAATAATTTCAAGCGGCCTCAGACAACCCGCGTTCAGGGGAATATCGCTTTTTACAAGAACTCTGAAAGCATAGAGGACAGCAGCCATACAAACCGAAGCGGGAGCATTGAAATTATTTGGAAGCTGGGAAGAGGTACCCTTAAAATCGATTCTAGCACACCTGTTTTTGTGGTCAATTGTAACCTTCACTTTAATTGTGTTTCCGTCATCGAGCAGATATGTGAATTCTCCATCCTCAAGCCTGTCAATGACTCTTCTTACAGCCTCCTCGGCATTGTCCTGCACATGGCCCATATAAGCCTCAACAGTTTCAATGGAAAATTCTTCGACCATCCTGCGCAGTCCTGAAAGGCCCTTTTCATTTGCCGCTATCTGTGCGCGGATATCAGCTATATTCTGGTCAGGGTTTCTTGCAGGATATTTTCCTGAGCCCAGCCATGCCTTTAACCTTTCTTCACAGAAGCGGCCCTGTTTGACTATTTTCATGCCCTCGCTCAACACCCCTTCTTCTTCAATGATTCTGCTGTTAGGAGGTACGGACCCCGGGCTGATCCCTCCAACATCTGCATGATGGCCTCTGGAAGCCAGGTAGAACAAAATTTCCCCGGAACTTTCAAACATTGGGGTAACAACCGTGATATCAGGGAGATGGGTTCCTCCATTGTACGGAGAATTTATGAGGTATACGTCCCCGGTACGCATTTCCTTTAATTGCATATGGATAAGGGATTTTACGCATTCTCCCATTGAACCCAGGTGCACAGGAATATGGGGAGCATTTGCTATCAGGTTTCCCTGCCTGTCGAAAATAGCACAGGAGAAGTCCAGTCTCTCCTTTATATTTACCGAGTAGGCGGTGTTCTGCAGGGTATAGCCCATCTGCTCGGCAACTGACATAAATCGGTTATTGAAGATCTCAAGCATTACAGGGTCAGCATCCGTCCCTATAGCTGTGCGAGCAGGAAGAGGGATCTTCCGTTTAAGGAAAAGGTGGTTTCGTTCAGTGATCTTTCCTTCCCAGCCAGCTTCAACAATAATCGTAGTATTTTTCTCGACAAGAACCGCAGGCCCGCTTATACAGGCTCCGGGTTTGAGGTCGTCCCTCCGGAAAACCAACGTCTCATGGAATTCTCCGTAACTGTACATCTGAACCGTAGATATGGGGGAAAAAACAGGGTTTATTTCAGTTTTCAGCACAGGGTCAGAAACTCTTTCATTAATCCCGATGATCTCCACGGAAACAGCTTCAACAACTATGGCTTTGTCCTCCATTACAAACCCGAAGCGCTTTTTGTGAGCTTCCTCAAATACATTCCTGAGAGTGGCCTTATCTGCAAAATCCACAATCAGTAGCGTATCTGAGCCTGCATAACGCATATGCACCTTAAAAAGCGCGGCAATGCAGTCTTCCTGCATTCCCTGTCCCAGCATCAGGAGGCGGCCTTCGTTTTCAAGCCCGGAAAATACTGTTTTCAAATCCTCTATTAACGTGTCTGAAAGTTCAGTGCCTATATAGCGCTCTTTTATCAGCCTCTGGTCTGCAAGTCCCATGCCATATGCCGAAAGAACGCCTGCATAAGGATGAATGAATATGCTTTTGATTCCGAGGCTGTCTGCAACCCGGCAGGCGTGCTGGGCGCCGGCTCCTCCAAAACAGCAGAGTGTATATTCTTTTATATTATATCCCCGCTGGACCGAGATTTTCTTGATGGCATTGGCCATATTCTCAACTGCAACCGAAAGAAAACCATCGGCTACCTGTTCAGGTGTCCGAGGACTGCCTTCGCTTGAGACCTTTTCTGCAAGTTCTGCGAATTTCCTGCGCACAAGTCCGGCATCAAGAGATTGGTCTGCATTGGGCCCAAAAAGCTTCGGGAAAAATTCCGGATACAATTTTCCAAGCATAAGATTGCAGTCTGTAACCGTAAGAGGCCCATCTTTTCTGTAACATGCCGGACCAGGCTCCGAACCTGCAGAATCCGGTCCCACCCTGAACCTGCCTCCCTCATAGTGAAGTACGGAACCTCCGCCTGCTGCAACAGTATGGATACGCATCATAGGAGAACGAAGGCGCACACCTGCAATCTCGGTTTCAAGACTGCGCTCGTATTCCCCACTGTACTGGGCTACATCCGTAGATGTACCCCCCATATCGAAAGTGATGATTTTTTTTGCCCCTGCCATTTCCGAGGTTGCAACTGCCCCAACGATTCCCCCTGCAGGCCCGGACAGGATGCAGTCCTTACCCTGAAATACTTCTGCATCGGTAAGCCCTCCGCTGGACTGCATGAACATAAGCCTGGGACTTCTTTTAACTTCGTTTTCTTTTCCGTCCCCACTATCTTTTTCTGTCTCATCCCCGCTTTTTTTTTCCTCTTTTCCTTCTTCCAGGGATTCCTGTACCATATCAATATACCTGCGAAGTACAGGAGAGAGATATGCGTCCACTACTGTCGTTTCTCCCCTGCTCACGAGTTTTATTAAAGGACTTGCCTTATGGGACAGGGAAACCTGTGTAAAACCTATTTCGCGGGCAAGCCTTCCGAGTTTAAGTTCATGCTCGGGATATCCGTATGCATGCATAAGTACGATTGCAGCCGAACGGATTCCGGCTTTGAAAGCCGCTTCAAGCTCTTTTTTTGCATTTTCGAGGTCCAGGGGTACAAGCTCTTTTCCATCGGCTCCGACCCTTCCGGAAACTTCGATAACCCTTTCATAAAGCTGGTCCGGAAGTTCGATTTTCTGGGCAAAAATATCCGGGCGGTTCTGGTACCCGATTCTCAAAGCGTCCCCGAACCCCCTGTTTATAACAAGTACAGTCCGTTCCCCTTTCCGCTCAAGAAGAGCATTTGTACCGACTGTTGTTCCCATTTTCACGGAATCTATAATTTCAGCGGACAGGCGTGCATTTCCAGGCAGTCCGAGAATCTGCCGGATCCCGTGCATAGCTGCATCTTTATAGTGGCACGGATCTTCGGAAAGAAGCTTGTGTGTGATCAGTTTTCCATCAGGGCTGCGGGCTACGATATCAGTAAATGTGCCTCCGCGGTCTATCCAGAACTGCCATCTGGCTTTGGGGAACATGAAGAGAATAATTGTATAGGTGATATTAATTATTAATCGGATTTTGAGGTTTTAACCCAATTTTCATTAAAGCCAAAAATCATTTTTTCAAAATCCCTGCGAGGACTTGTATCATTATTGTTGGACGGTTAAAAGAGAAGAGAGGAAAGATTTAGAGAATCTGATGAATTCTTCGACAAACCAGTATTTAACATAATAAACCAACTGCAAGCTCACTCAGAAGCAAACTCTACCGCAAAAGCCGAACAAAAAACTGATGTGGATATCGGTATTGATATCAATACCGATATCGATTTAAAAATAGATTTGCCGTAGATTCAAACTGAGTTTGACGATTTAAAAGACGAACTTGAAAACTTAAATCCCAAACTTGATAGAGACTTGGATAAAATTCAGGATTATTTAGACAAGTTAAGCCCGAATTCTGACCAAGAAAAGTTAGTTGAACCCCTTAATAAATTGAATCGACTTCTCGTAAAATTGAGCGATCCTGACTCTAATTATAACAAGGTAATAACAGGAACTCAAAAAGGAATAGAATATGCACAAAAGCTTGGTAGAACTTATAATAAATTTGCCCAATGGCTTGCAATGCCTACGGTTCCAAAGTTGTTTCCTGGAAAATGATTTTGGTTCCTCTTTCACAGGTCGATATTAGAAACCTTCACCCGAGTTCCAAAGTAGTGACCCCGTAAACCTTTTCAAGGTTAATATCAGGTTCTTCCCGGCTGTACATCCGGATAGTTTTGAAAATTACGTTCATCCCATATTTATTTGCAATTTCCATTGCTTTTTTGTTTGGCTCCGGAACATCCAGATATATGGCTTCGTCCGGAACAGAGGCCTTGAGAGCTAGAAAGATTCTTTCTGCCGCTATGGGGTCATCGGCAAAAAGAGGGCCTATTTTGTATCCATTCTGGCATTTCCTTATAACTCCGTATCCTTTCAGCTTTCCTGCTTCAACAGCTGCAAAGGCATAAGAATCAGGTTGTTTAATCCATTTTTCCAGAAAAGTATCTCGTGGAGCCGGAAACATTTCCCTGTCGTACTCCAGCAGGCTTTCAAATGGCACATCTGAGACTTTTACAAGCCCATTCGGAAACTCGCCTCCCCCTCTTCCTTCAAAGCGCAGGTTGCTATAAAAGGACTTGAACTTCATAAGCTCCTGGTACTTCTTTTCGTTTTCCACTACCGCATCAAGCCCAATATTCCTGTTGCCCATCCTTTCCAGGCATTTTTCAGTTAATTTAACCCCTACTCCTTTATTCCTGAATTTGGGTTTAACCACATAGAGGCCAAGAAAACCAAAGGAATCGTCATATGCAACAGCAGAGACACAACCTATGGTTTCTCCTTCAACTTCTGCGATAAAAAAACCATCAGGATCGGTTTCATAAAATATTTCCCCGTCATGGATACCAGGGATCCATTCTTCGCCGGTTTCCATTTGGATCACGAATTCGACTTCATCCCGTCTCATTTTCCGGATTTTCAGCCCTTGAATCTCTGTATGACTTTTTCCCATGTATTGTTGTACTTTTGTATTGTATTTATAATTTATTTACTAAGTAATACTTTCTATTTATATTTCATTTCTCAACTAACATTTCCCTCAACTAATACTTTCTATTTATATTTCATATCATAACTAATACTTTTTAATTATATTTTTAGCTCTCTATTGATTACACCTTTTACGTTCGAATTTATTATTTTCATCCTTTCCACTCCATTTCCACAGCTTTCAAAACATCAATGCAGTCCAACATCAGCTTATTTGAAAATATTTATACATCAATGGTTGCAATGAATGATCATGCAAAAGTACCAGGGAATTATTGTTGATGCCATTTCCAGGCGGAAGTTCAAAGGTGAAATTGCCGTTGAAAACGGGAAGATCATCAGTATCGAAGAGAAGGAGCACGAGAATGAGCAGTACATCCTTCCGGGGCTTGTAGACGCTCATGTGCATATAGAAAGTTCGATGACCGTGCCTTCGGCTTTTGCCCGGATGGTAGTTGCAAGAGGTACGGTTGCAGTTGTTAGCGATCCTCATGAGATTGCAAACGTGATGGGGGAAGAAGGCATTGAGTACATGCTTGAGGATGCAAAAAAAGTCCCTCTGAAGGTCTTTTTCGGAGTGCCTTCCTGTGTGCCGGCTACGCCTTTTGAATCCGCAGGAGCGGTGCTGGATGCGGAGGCTGTTGACCGATTGCTGGCGAGGAAAGATCTGTATTACCTTTCTGAGATGATGAACTTCCCGGGCGTGATCCTGGGATTCCCTGAGGTAATGGCAAAACTGGAATCTGCTAAGAAGTACGGTAAAGTTATAGACGGGCATGCACCCGGTTTGGGGGGAGCCGACCTGCAGAAATATGTGGGCGCAGGAATTTCCACAGACCACGAATGTTTTACTTATGAAGAAGCTGTTGAGAAAATAAAGCTCGGGATGAAGATACTGATCCGGGAGGGGAGTTCAGCCAGGAATTTCGAGACGCTGTATAGATTGATAGATGAATACCCCGAATCGGTTATGCTCTGCACCGACGATTCCCATCCGGATACTCTGATATATGAGGGGCATATCGATAAGCTTCTCAGGCGCGGGCAGGAAAAAGGACTTGAGATCTATAACCTCATCAGGGCAGCAGTGATCAATCCGGTGGAACACTACGGACTTAATGTCGGGCTGCTGCGGGAGGGTGATCCTGCCGATTTTATCATTGTAGACGGCCTGAAATCGTTCAATGTGCTGAACACTTTCATTGAAGGAAATTGCGTTTACGATAACGGAAAGGTTCTTTTTTCAGTTGAAAAAGCTCCTGCAAAAAACGTTTTCAACCGAAACAAAATTTCAATTGACAAGGTAAAACTGGCTGTGCCTGCTTCTGAAAATAATGGGGAACAGCTGAAAAAAATCCGAGTGATAGTTGCTCAGGACGGGGAACTGGTCACAGGCCAGGAACTGGCCCTTCCAAAGCTGGAAAACGGAAATCTGGTTTCTGACCCTGCCCGGGATATTTTGAAAATTGTTGTCCTGAGCAGATATGCCGATGACCCTGTTCAGATAGGTTTCATAAAGAACATAGGCCTGAAAGAAGGGGCTATTGCGAGCAGCATTGCCCATGACAGTCACAATATAATTGCAGTCGGAGCAACTGATGAGGACATAGTCGGAGCCGTCAACAGGCTGGTGGAAAACCGGGGGGGGATCGTTGTGGGAACCACAGAAAATCTGCTTGATCTTCCACTGGAGGTTTCAGGCCTCATGAGCAATCTGGACGGAGAAGAAGTAGCTGCAAGATACCATCTGCTAAATGAAGAAGCCCGGAAACTGGGAACCTCGCTTATGTCGCCTTTTATGACACTTTCATTTATGTCGCTTCTGGTAATTCCTGAACTTAAATTGGGAGACAGAGGCCTGTTTGATGTGACAAAATTCGAATTTGTCGAGCTTTTTTCAGGTGAATAAGCAGAAAAAGTCCTTTTTCTACGTCATATACCACAAAAACATCTACTAAATATCACTTTTAAAATTAAACTGATTTTTCTGGTGACTGTTTGCTTATATTAATAAATGATAAGGTGCAATAACAAATTGGGGTGAATTATTGTGTATAAAAGCATGAAAATAGTAGGTTTTATCATAGTAACAACAGGGCTTGCTTATGCTGTAAAACAGATAATGCATAAGAAGGAATATCGTTCTGGTTTGCATAAAATAAAAGTAGAAGATGAAAAATGAACCGGTTCAAGGTATGGTTCTAATCCGGTCAAATACTGAATCGAATATACTAACTAAATTACTTTTACTTTTTTAAAAAATCTCTAAAATTAGAATCAAAAAGAACTGTTTGCTCACAGAAGCAGTTTTCCTGGCTGCGGTTTTCATACAGAGCATGAGAATTTTTACGGAATCCTGAAAAGTGCTTTTTTCCTCTTTCCACTTAGGTATTGAAGTTTCAGCCAGGAATTTCTGCCATTGCTTTTAAGCTTTGGAATATATCCCAATCATAGGCATGGTGCTATCGGGTTCTCCAAGGGTCGAATTGGCAGCTACGATCATGCCGTCCGGGTATTCGAAGTTTGAGTGTGCCATCCCTTCTATTGTGGGCTGCAGGAGAGGATACTCTGTAACTCGGGAGCTCAGGGTTCCATTTATGAGGTTAAGGTTGAGATCAAGTATTATTTGGAGCATGGATGTGAGAAAACTGAAGTTCAGGTCTATTTCCTTATCTTTCAGTTCAGTTTCGTTGTGTATTGACTCGAAATCTGTCCCATTATTTTCATCTTTGAGAATGGTATCCACTTCATGAGTTAAAACTGCTAAAGCTGGAAGCATAGATAGCATAACCAGAAGGATCACAGCTATCCGCAGGTAAAAAACCTGGAGTCTGTTCATAATACTTTTCCCCACTATTACTTATCGGAACTTAATGTAAATTTTCCCCGCTTAAAAATAAGCCATTTTGACTATAAAAGAATAGTGATTCATATAAAATAATAGAGCAAGTAGAAAACTTTCGTAAAGAGAAAATGAAAGGTTAAAAGATAAATTAACAGTTAAGACGCTATTCCGGTTTTTGGCTTCTAGCCTGCCTGAGAGAAACGAAAAGCATTGTTACTTATCCCTAAATTAGTACTCTTGAGAGAAGCGAAACGGACTTCGTGCTGCCAGAACGAAATTCGGCTGGCGAAGCATTTACATTCTAGCCGGACATACAATGCAGAAAAGCTGACAAAACAAGCCTACAAAAAGACAGGCACAAATAAATATAAGATTAAGAGATTAGCAGAGGAAGATAAATGGCTTTATGGAAGGGAAAAAAAGTGGTTCTGCACACCACTATGGGCGATATCACAATCGAGCTTTTTGAAGACATGCCGATTACGGCAGGAAATTTTGCAAAACTCGTGGAGAAAGGATTCTATGACGGAGTTATTTTCCACAGAATCATCGACAAATTCATGATCCAGGGTGGAGACCCTACAGGAACGGGTATGGGAGGACCAGGATATGAAATTCCTGACGAGTTCGCGAAGCACAACCGGAACGAGAAGGGGACCATCTCCATGGCAAATGCGGGCCCGAACACAGGTGGCAGCCAGTTCTTTATCAACCTCGTAAATAATACCCATCTTGACAAAATGCATCCTGTTTTCGGGAAGGTAATAGACGGCATGGACGTTGTAGATGCTATGGGAAAGGTGAAAACTGGCCGCCAGGACCGCCCGAAAACAGACGTGAAAATCATAAAGGCTGAACTGGTCTGAAATCCTTACATTTTAGGTAATTCCTTTTTTTATTTTTTTGTGTATCTGGACTCTTTTAACACATCCAATAAATCCGGTTTCGTCTTCAAATTGTGCTCCATGATTGTTTTTTCTGACTGCATTATATTTTTTCCAATAAAACACGGAAATTACTTTTCCAGATTGCAGGTGCTTTTTGTAGTTCTAATTAATTTCATTGTCTACAAGCTGCAGGGCGCGGAAAAACCTACTCTGAAATTTATTCCGATAGAAAACACCGCCAGCCCGAAAGGATGTGCACGCATCTCTTTTCCCCATATTTTCCCTGCTGGCGTTAGTTCACCTTTTCGTATTGGCACCGCATCTATCCTTGATTTATACCTGCGGGTTCGCTCTGGCGGCTCGGAAATATAATAGAGTACAGGACTGACAGATCGGAAACAGTCTAAATAATCAAATAATTTTTTGCTTTGCTAACAATTTTTGTTTTGTGTCTATAGGATATAAGAAGTTATGAAATTATGATAACTAATATTGGTCCTAATGTTATCGAAACGTACAAAATTAGATTATCGAGGCGCCGAATATGATTTATGTCAAATAATTTATAGATGTTACGAGAACTTATTTTGGGTATCATCACAAAAATAATGCTTTGAAGTTCCTTATCCTTGAAACCCTAATGTGGGCGAATGAACCATTGACTGTGAGAGACATTGAAAGTAAGACTGGTATTTATCATACCAAGATCAGCTGTGCAATGTCGCATTATCGAAAGATAGTAAAGCAGAATGGCAAGATAATAAAATTACCGTACATTCAGCGATTAGAGAAAAAAGGATCTAATGGACTATACAGATACAAGATAACGATGCCTGGCATAAAGGCATAATTATCCTGCTTAGGCAGAATAAAGCGGGGTTATAGTCTTAAAAGGGGTGGCAAAACTCAAAGAATGGAAATCTATGGTAAGTGGGATCATAGTAATCCAAAAACGAGAGAAGATTATAATGTCACCCTTGAAATACTTGTTCCTTATTTGGGTCTTAGCAGGAGAGGGCATAAACTAGAATTCAAGATAAAAGACATATTTGACATGGAAACATACATTATAGACCACCCAGACTTCTTTGATAATAGAATAACAAAAAATACTGATTGACTCTTTTCAAAGACCTTAGTGTGCTTAATTTTGCATCTCAAGTGTCTAAAGTTCTAATCCTGTTTTACACAATTTTAGAGGGCTTCGTAGAGCCCGCCATAAAAATATCCTATCATACATAGAAGTCTGGCATAATCCTTCTACGTATGTTGTCGGGTTTAATAATGGATAGGACTAGAACCATACCTTGAACCGGTTCTTTTTTCCTCTTCTTCTTTTGTCTTATGCCAGCCACACAGACAACAACCTTCTTTGCAATGCATGGTACGTATATGTTTTACAACACAAGCAAATCCTATAGCGGCTAAGATATAAATCACTATTTCCATAAATTTATGCATAGTTATTCACTCCACTCTATTATTGTACCTTATCGTTTATGAAGATACGCAAGCAATCAGAAAGTTGTCATCATACAGCAAATGAGTGACACATATGACTACAAAAACACAGAGTATCGACGAGATAGCAGAAAAGATTGTTTCTATAAGAAAGAAACATTTACTGGTTCTCTATTGGCATCTTCAGTTTCTCTGATATAAAGGATTCAATCCATCTGCAATCGCTTCCGAGTCTGTAAAACAGATATAAACTAGATAAAATGACCAAACCTGACAAATCAGGAGGAATACTTATGAAGGCAATTATATGCACAAAATATGGTCCGCCGGAAGTTCTTCGGCTGGTCGAGATTGAAAAGCCTGCTCCCAAGGACAATGAAGTGCTGATAAGGGTTCACGCGGCAACCGTAACTCCGGCAGATGTCGCTTTTCGAAAGGGTGATCCCTTCATTTCAAGATTATTCACCGGCCTCCTTAAGCCGAAGTTCACACCGGGGGACGAGATAGCTGGGGAAATTGAGGCTGCAGGCAAAAACGTCAGGGTATTCAAGAAGGGGGACAAGGTTTTCGGATCAGGCGGTACTGCTTTTGGTGCTCATGCAGAGTACAAATGCCTGCCCGAGGAAGCGGCGCTGGCAATAAAACCGGCCAACGTGAACTATGGGGAAGCTGTTGCAGTCTGCTATGCCGGACTGACTGCACTGCCTTTCCTTCGAGACAAGGCAAGTATTAAGAGCAGGCAGAAAGTCCTCATCAATGGTGCTTCCGGATCCATAGGCACTCTTGCGGTGCAGCTTTCCAGATACTATGGGGCGGAAGTGACCGGCGTATGCAGTACAGCGAATCTGGAGCTGGTCAGATCGCTTGGTGCTGATAAGGTGATAGATTACACCAGAGAGGATTTCACCAGAAGCAGCCAGACCTACGATATCATTTTTGACGTCGTGGCTAGGAGCTCATTTTCACGATGTAAAAATTCACTAAAGCCAGGCGGTGTCTATCTTACCACTTTCCCTTCGTCGGGAATAATGCTGCAGGCGATATGGACCTCGAAGTTTAGCAGCAAAAAGGCAATGTTTGCGGCCACGGGTCTGAGACCGGCAAGCGAAAAGGTGAAAGATCTGCTCTTCCTCAAAGAGCTAACCGAGGCCGGAAAGATAAAACCGGTCATTGACAGGCGCTATCCGCCGGAACAGATCGCCGAGGCTCACAGGTATGTTGAGAAAGGGCACAAGAAGGGAAATGTGATTATAACTTTTGAACACAATGACAAAACCTGACAAACTTCCGGATTGTGCTTGGCCTGCCAATGTTCATCGGGGAAGTGTCATTTGTCATGTGGCTTTTGTTTAAGGGTTGAGCAATACCGGAAATGGGATGATGAAGTTGATTCCTTAAGTGTTTGAGAAGCAGGAGACAAAAAAATAAGGTATTGTCCGAATTTAAACAGCTGAATGTGGAGCCTTCCGGGATTATTTTGTCCATTTGGCTACGAGCGATAGCCTTGGCCTTTGTACGTGGCTTCTAGGTATATGTGCGTGGTTAGGCATGTACGTTCTTCAGGGATAAACTTGCAAAAAATAGTTATGCTTGGTTCCCATCACTACAATTCCTAACTCGATAGAGATTCTACGCCTTATTAAAATGGCTGGAATTTATGAAGAAACTGAATGTACTTGATTTTGTATCTCAAGTGCGTAGGTCCTAAATTATAAAAACAAATCTTACAAAAAAGATCTATAGTGCAATAGTAATAAATAATTGAGAGTTATCTGTTATTTAATATAAATATAATTCTATTTTGGAGGAGGATATCATAGGACTTATGAGTGATTTTAAAGAGTTTCTTTATGAATACAAGGTAATTTCACTGGCTATTGCTTTAATCATGGGTATCGCATCAACCGCGTTTATAAAATCATTTGTTGATAATATCGTCATGCCGATTATCACACCTTTTATTCCAGGCGGGGCCTGGCAGACTGCAACCCTTCAACTAGGGCCGATAGTACTTGGCTGGGGTGCCTTTTTAGGAGAATTGATAAACTTCATCATTATTGCATTTGTGGTCTTTATCATTGCAAAAAAGATGTTAAAAGAGGAAAAAGTGACCAAAAAGTAACCAGAAAACAGCCATCTTTTTTCTTTTTTATTTATTTTTTCAGGAAGAGAACGAAAAGCGGTATCTTGGAAAAAATTATATGAGTATGTAGCAAGAGAACTTTATATGATAGATCCTTCTAAATTCAAGTTGTTTATAAACGACAACGATTTTACAACTGCCAAGAACAAAAAATATATTTCTGAATTAGAGGCTGATTTACGCTCTCCGATAAAAATAAATGAATCACTGTTCTTAGAAGGTAACTTGGGTACAAACTATATTATAGAAAATATTCGCAAAATGATGAAAAAATTTGGTATCAGTGAGGATGAGCTCGCAATAAAACTTCAAAAGGAAACAAAAGCACTTGAGGAATTTAATTATATGGAAAGTGAAGAAGCCGAGCCCAACACAATGTAGATACCATGATGTAATCAAACAAAAAACATAAGAGGATTTCGAGAAACCCCGATTTTTGGTCGGTTGTTTATAAGAGGTATAGAAGCAATTTATTGAAATAAGATGTTTTTCGAAATTCTCATAAATTACTGGAATTTTTCGAAAATAAGGCAATTCAATCAAACACGTTTAACATTGAGAATTGAAAAACAAGAAATAATAAATTTAATGCGAGGGGTTGGATTCGAGCCCACCTTTGATACCAGACCTTAAGCACGTCGCCTTTGACTATAACTCACCCGAAAACAGCAATACATAATATGGAACAGTGCCATCATTTTTTGAAAAAAACGTATCATCACCCTTTATATACGAGCCGACGAAATTATTAAATTGTCTTTCTGGGTTGTTGACTGCCAAAATAATACCAAACAAATCAAACCACCTTACGGGAAGATAACATCTCAAACTGATGATACCATACATCGAGCCTATCCCAAAACCCGTTTTTGTTCCCATATTCATATGGTTTTATAACTACTTTCCTGATCAGAGCTCGAGTAATTATTTCAAAATTGAAATTAAAAGAAGTACTTTTTGAGTTTTGGAATCAGCTCGCTAAATATGGATCCCGTTTTTTTGGCATCATAACAAACGACTCTATGATCTTCAATCCCTTTTTGATTTAACCCTTTATTTGTAAAAAGTGGGTCTCGAAAATAAGAAGATTCGGAACTACTGGCATAATACAAAATATTAAATAGTAATACTAATTACGTTTATACATGTCTGGAAAAGTTGGTGAAGCCGTCTCATCTTCTACAAGAGTAAAGGCAAGGAAACAAATTGAGGATGCTTTAGATATACTTAAGGCAGGCGACGATTGTGGATGTGTTAAAGATCAGGGATGCTGCCAAGATAAAGGGTGTTGCAGAGAAGGAAAATGTCCAGCCGAAATGCCTGCATCATGTCCTGGAGAAATGCCTGCATCATGGGGATGTGCTGGAGACAATTTCTCTATAAATATTAACGCTCATCAGGAGCTTATCAAAGATTTTATTATTGAGAATAAAGAATCCGTTGTAAAATATTTCAAAGAAAAAGGCGTTAATTTAAATAAGTGAATAGTGATTTTTCGCGCTATAAGATTTTTTGGCTCTTCGAGTGGGTAATTCATAAATCACTTTCTAAATAAGGGTGCAATACATATAATGTTTGAATACATTTTGTTTGGAAAACCACATTCAAGATAGATGTTATCTAGTAGAGTGGTCACTTTTCAACCGAGTAATTATTTTCATCCCACAAAAAAAGCAAAGAGCCAGATTTGTTAATTTTCTTTTCGATAAAAACATAGCTATGTGAAGTGGGATAAATCATGATTATATTCAAAAATGAACAATATCTTCCCTGTTCAATACCTGAAATTTCATACACATATGAAAGAAAAACAATATCTGATAAAGAAGCCCCGCTCTATTTAAGAGAAGATTTGTTTGTTTATCCTAAGAATACGGGGTTTATTGTTGAGAATAATAATGGTCAATTTTTAGTGGATTCCATTGATTTGCTACAATTGATTCGGGGAATAAGTGTGAATGATATCTGTCATAACGAGACAGATTTCGAAGAGATTGAACAATATTATCGCTATGGTTTGATAGGATACGAAAAAAATACAACTGCTAAATTAATAATCCCGGAAATCAATCAGAGATATTTTAATTTGTACGATATTTCACAGACGACATGGTTTTGCCATATCCCGTTAAAAATTGAACTTGATATAACAAAAAAATGTAATCTTCAGTGTAAACATTGCTCGAGAGATGCTTCTCCGATAACAACTGAAGGTGAAATGTCTCTTCAGAATTATGTTGATGTCATCCAACAGGCTGGTAAAATAGGAGTTCCTGAATTCTCATTCATGGGAGGAGAGCCAACCTGTAATCCATCATTTATCGAATTAGCCACAGTTGCAAGAATGTCGGGCATTCGTACTCTGTCCACAAGTACAAATGGTTGGCTAATAAATGAAGATCTTGCAAAAAAAATTGCTATTTTATTTGATTCAGTGCAGGTAAGTATACATGGTGCTGATAGTAAAACTCATGATACCATTGTTGGCCGACCAGGAGCTTTTTCCCGAGCATGTAAGGCGATAGAATTACTCAAGGAACATGGTGTTCCTTCATTAAATATTTCATGTACGGTTATGAATGAAAATGCCCACCAGATGGATGCAATGATTCAGCTTGCACGGGATTTGCAGGTACAGTCAATTCGTTTCCTTGTTTTATTTTCTAAGGGAAGGGGTTGCCAACTCAATCAATGGAAGATAGAGGAAAAACTTGAAATGGCAAATAAACTTAGGACCTTAAGCGATAAAAATATAAATTCTTTAAAAGTTCAAAGTGGGGGTTTTCCTTCCTATTATATGATAGGAAACAATGCAGCAATATACGGTTGTCCGGCAGGAAGATCCCTTATGTATATCAGTGCAGATGGAGACGTGCGAGCCTGCGGTAATCTAGATCACACAATTGGTAACATTCGCGATAAGAAGATCATGGACCTATGGCATAGCGATGCGATGATTGGATTACGGAAAAAGCCCTCTTGCGATTGCCCATATACAGATATATGTGCTGGAGGATGTCTTTCAAATGAATATTGGAGTAAAATGTTCAATATCGACACAACTCCAATAATGACGTGAATTCTTGAACTATTAACTTCTAAATATCTTTTCGTGAATTGAGAGTAAGTTTCTATAGAAGCTTATCCCAAAACTGACCCATTTTTAATGAGTAAGAGTTTTCAGAATTGCTTTTCATGATCAGAAACTCAATTAATTATTTAGAAATCAGGGTCCAGAGAGGCAATTTTGAGTTTTGGGATCGGCTCAATGTTAAAAAAGCTATCTGAAAAATAGTTGTATTTTGATTTTTTGTGGGGAGAGTATGTCGAACTCTCCGGCACATAAGTTATTTTTTTGACTCATTGATTATACTTGTTCACTGGCCTTCTTCACAGACTTCTTCTTCTGGAGTTGCTTCTTCACAAACTTCTTCTGCTGGAGCTGCTTCTTCACAAACTTCTTCTTCTGGAGTTGCTTCTTCACAGACTTCTTCTTCTGGAGTTGCTTCTTCACAAACTTCTTCTTCTGGAGCTGCTTCTTCACAAACTTCTTCTTCTGGAGTTTCTTCACAAACTTCTTCTGCTGGAGTTGCTTCTTCACAAACTTCTTCTGCTGGAGCTGCTTCTTCACAAACTTCTTCTGCTGGAGCTGCTTCT
>NZ_JAVKPK010000026.1:0-48660 GCF_031461075.1 Methanosarcina baikalica
AAACATAATTAACAAGCTTAAAGATGAATGGAATCTGATTGAAATCGAGAAAATTGGTAAATTTACTTGTATAAAACTAAATGACAAAGGAAAAAAAATGTTAGATTATCTTAATGATTAAATCTGTATCCTGTGGTAATCCCAGCTACGTATCTATTAGACCAAAACCTATGGATTGAAACAAAAAAATAATGAATCTATTTTTTATGAAAACAAGCGACAAATATACTTTTAACATTTTACTAAACTCCCAATTGACTGATAGGTTTTACATTTGCTATAACCACCTTTTATAAAAACCGTTTGTATTTTTCTTTTCTCAACATTTCTTACGGCTTAAAATCGATATCTATAAACACTGAAATATCCGGGCATTTTTAAGAAAAGTATAGCGGTGGCTCGGTGCAACAATGAACCTGTTTTCCTGCAGTGTTCAATACACTCACTAGTATTTTTTACGAATTCATTGTCAGCTTGGGCTGAGGCAGAGATATGTGTAGGAAAAAGGCAGAGAGGCATTAAATCCCCCCTGCAGCTATTTTGAGAAAGAGTATAGCTTTCGCTCTTTGAACAGTTGAGCCAAATTGCGAAAGGTAATTGAGCGTTTCTCTGTTCGCCGCCACAAACTTTGCAATTTCTTGCAGATCAGAGGCGGTCACAGGTGCAATACAGGAATTCGTTTTGCTTGTGCTTGCTGTAGTAGTCATATTGCCATTTTGGCTTAAGTCAGTTCAGCACATTGGTAGTTATATTATGCGATCTGTCTATTTAAGGTTAATCCCGACTTTTATTATTAGTCAGTTTATACAATTCTTCTGCAAGTGCTTTCCTCATTTCAGGGTTATTCTCCATTATTTGCATCAACAGCATTTCACCTTCTGCGTCAGCTTTGTCTACGGTTGCCCGCATTTCTTCCTTAAGCGGAAGCCCGCATTTGCTACAGTACAGTGCAATTTCTGGGTTAATTTCTTTGCACCTGGGACACCTTCCAACTCGTAGACCATCGGTATGGGTGTCCTCGATTTGAATTCCGTTCATTTTTAAGAGGGCATTTTCGGTATCTACATTATGCACATACACAGCGGCCATCCTTGAATCGGGTCTCCACCCTAGTACAGCTTTCAACTGCTGGTCGCTCAAGTGTTCTGCTAAATCAGAAGCACGTGCATGTCTCCAGGAATGAGGGTTCACTTTCTTTTTGATACCACATCTATCTGCAATTTTCTGCAACTGTTTATGAAGCCCCTGCATTGCAAGGCACTCATAAACCTGTTTTTGCTCTCCTGTTTTTTCATTTACAAATGATTTTGAATGCAGTGACACACATAAAAGAGCCTCTTTATCAGGTTCTCCTGCTGCATCTCTGCAGGGGTGATTATTTACCCAGTCCCTAAGAAAAGAAGCAGCATAAACAAGCCTTACAGTTCGAGGCCCGGTTTTGCCTTTTGGAAGGGTTACTCTAACCCCATTTGCATCGAAGCCTAGATCCTTTATTCGCACGCTTAGGAGTTCTCCACGTCTAGCGCCACTTTCGTAAAGAGTTGCGATAAGAGCTTTATCTCTGTAGTTGTTTGCAGCGTTGATTAACTGTTCAACTTCCAACTTTGTTAATAAGTTCTCCCTCTTCTTATTATCGTAACTAATTGGAGGTCTCTTTTCTCTGAACAGCTCTGCTATATCCTCTCTTTTCAGTAATTTAAAGAATTTTTTATAAGTTGCTTTATATGAATGGATTGTGGTTTTACAGTATTCCTTTGTGGTACTTTTTGTACTGTACTTGTGATTTTGCAGATAATCTAGAAAACCCAAGATATCTATCTCATCTAGATCTTTCAAAGGTTTTTTGCACCATCGCGAGAACACAATAAAGGCGCTATAATATGCTTTTTGGGTTTCCTCACTTAACCCCTTGTGCCCCTCTTTTTTTATATAAAGCTGTATGGCTGTTAGGTTCTCCTGTGGTTTGTCTTGTCCCTCAAAAACTTTTTTAAGTCTTTTATCATAGTTCCCTAGTGGCTCCACATGTCCCATGTACTATACAACTGTATAAAACTATAAAAAACTGAACTAAACTATTGTAAGCAAAAGCAACCTTTAAGCATTTGTTCCGGAAGCAAAGGACCCTTTTACCGGATACCGTTACTATACCGTTCCCCAGCTGGAAAAAGGAATGAAAATTAAAACCTTAATCTTCCTCGGTTTTTCCCTGGAGGATGTTTCCATACTTCTGGATGCGGAAAGTAAGGGAAATTACGAGCAAATGGGAGAATGCTTCAGGAAAAAGCTTGAAGAAACACGAGCTGAGATTGGGAAGCTACAAAGAATTGACGGCATCTTGCAGGGCGCCTGCAAACATAATGGAAAAGTTATGGAGTTATTCAAAATGTCTGTCACAGAACCCGTTATTAAAGAAATTCCCGAAATGAGAATAGTAAGCAAGCGTGAAAAAGGAACTTTTGCAGTAACTATTGGAAAGCTCATAGGTGAAATCTGCGCCTGCGTCGGCAGCCCTGAAAACCAGCGGAACCGTGTAAAGGTCACAGGTCCCATAATGTTCCTCTACCACGATGAAGAATACAAAGAAACTGATGCCGACATTGAAATTGCCCTTCCGGTTTCTGGCAGAATTGTAGTAGAAGACCCGAAAATGGAGATTAAGACCTTGCCAGCTGTAAAGGTTGTTTCTGTTATTTACCGGGGACCGTATCCGGGAGTTGAAGCTGGCTACAATCGGCTCTTTTCATATGCCGAAGAAAATAGTCTGGAACCTTTCGGCCCAAGCAGGGAACTATACTTCAATGACCCTGCAGAAGTTCCGGAAGAGGAACTTATGACTGAGGTCCAGATTCAGGTCAGGCAAGAATAATTAATTAGCGTCTCCAGCTCTCTGGAGCAATTACCTTTTTTTCTCAAGAAAGACGACTGTATTATAGGTGGGAGGCTCAGGCTGGATTTTCTGTTTCTCAAAACCTTCAGGCAAATCAAGCAGAAAGCCCATATTCAGCAATTTCATTAATCCTTTTTCGTAAATTCTGTAAGAAATCCTGCATTCGAGAGGTACTACCTTTAATAAATGATCGAGAATCTCTTTTTTAGGTTCGGCCTGGGCAGCTATCATGAGAGCCCTGGTGCCTGTGTCAGGATTTATGAAGTCAATTGAATTTAGAGATAAATGATTTCCGTTAATTACAGTGATGTCATCCGAAAGCCCGAGCTTATCAAGTACTTTGATTGAGAGCCTTGCCCTTGCAGGGTCCTGTTCTATCCCTGTGCCCTTTACCCTATAGTGCTTGAGGAAAACAATAAGAGTCAATGGGAGAGGTCCACTCCCAAGGAAAAAAACCCTGTTCCCGGCTTTTAGCCCGAAGCCTTCGTATTCTGTACGGACCAGCCTGAGGTAATTTCTGTAAAAGGGAAATTCCTCAAGGACATTCCAGGGCGATTGGCTTGCAAGGATTTCTTTTGCATACTCGGTTTCCAGTCTCACTGTATACAGGTTTCTAAACCTGTTCATATGAGTGAAAACGGGTTCTAGTTCCCGTTTATTCAGGAGAGTGCAGGCGACATCGCTTTTTAAATCCAGGGTAATTAAAGAATCCAGCTTCCGAAACAGTTTCTCAGTCCGGTCCGAAGAGCAGTACAGGATTTCTTCATCAGACAAACCCCTGATATCCCGATACAACTCGAGCATTTCTCCGAGAAGAGATTCCGAAAGCTCCAGGCTCTCATTAACCGCACTAACCATATCAATCCCCGAAGAATACTATGGTGCGCCTGAATATATCCCTGTTGGGAAAACAGAAAACATGTCTAACTACAGGAAACACATATAAACTGGCTTGCCAGATAATATACTGGAGAGCACATGAAAGTTTTTGAGTGCAGAACCATTGATATTGCCCCTACGATTTCAAGATTGCTGAAAATCCCTATTGTTCCGCCTACTGGCAGGCCAATTCCTGAAGTCGAGAATTACGCAAAGGAGAGGGGCTGCAGGCGAGCAGTAATTATCGTGGTTGACAGCCTTGGTTATTCCCTTTACAGGCATTTTTCTCCAATAATGAAAAACTTGAATGAAGTTGCCGAGAAAGGGTTACTCTTTAAATGCAAATCTCCGGCAACCATAACGTCCCCTGCGATTGCATCAATCTTCACGGGATACCTTCCGGAAGAACATAATATCTATTCAACAGCGGATATTTATACTGAAAGAGCAAAAGACTCTGAAAACCCGAGACTGAAAAGCATCATGGAATGGGCTTGCAGGACAGGCATGAAAGCGTCAGCGGTTATCGAGTCCGAAGGTGCGGAGAGTTTCAGGGGAAGGATAAAAGACTTTTATGGAGTCCCGGATTCCGAAGATATTTTGGATTACGACCAGCAAATCACGAATTATGCAGTGCAGGCCCTCAGGGAAAAACCCGATGTTCTGGCTGTGCACCTCAGGACTCTTGACCGTTTTTCCCACAGGGCAGAAAGCTGGGATGAATTAGAAAAGGCTGCAAAAGACGTGGATAAAAATCTGGGCCAGATTTTCCGGAACGCAGAAAAAGGCACTATTTTTTTTATCTGTGGAGACCACGCGGTTCATGGGGGGAAAAAGTGGTTGAAGAATGCGGCAGGAGAAGAAGCCAAAAACCACAGGCAAAACCTTGTGGCTCTCATCGTCGGCTGTAGCCAGGAGGTTTAAGCCTTTTCAGCCGTGCCCGCTAACTACTAACTTATTTTAATATATTAGGAATTGGAAAATACAGTATTTTTTGGACTTAATAGAGTATTTTTTGGACTTGATACTTCAAAACTTGGATACCTAGATAAAGAAATTTCCCTGGAAAATTAGTACATTAGAACTTTTGCTCGACTTCAAGAACCTTACTGAAACACCGGATTGTCCGGCTGGTGTTCTTATGCAGAATTCCGATACCTCCTGCCTCTTCCCATTCATGGATATTTTCGGAGTTGTCGTCAATCAAAATTCTTGCAATCCCTGATTGTAAAGCCTTTTCCGGGCGGAAACAGAGAATTGCAGTTTCTGCGTAAGAGATTCCGAGTTCTTTCCTGAGCCATTTGATTTTTCCCTCTCTCGCGTTGGCTAAAGCCTTTTTCCGATCGGGGCCCGGGAGCGCAGAAAGAATTGTAGGAAAAAAACCCGAGCTTTTAAGGAACCCATGCAGTTCCCGTCCCCCGGACATCCAGGGCATTCCCGACCAGAATTCGGTCCCTGCATATGTAATTTTTTTCCAGAAGAGGTCTTTATCCTTGCTGTACCAGAGCATCATATCATCACCGAGCTTTTCACAGGCACCCGTGAAATCCGTGAGGACTCCGTCCATATCGAGAAAAAGCTGTATCTCTTCCACCGGCTCGGAAGAATAAGAAATATCGGACGAATAGCTTGAAAGAGCTTTCTGAAGGCTTATCGGATTATTCTGGATAGAACTTTGATTGAAAGAAATAGGCATAACAAACGTCCCCTTGTAACTCTGGCGGCAAATAACTTCCCACTAATACATTAAGGTATTATGATGAAAAAAGTACTCATAGTAAATAAATTTGATGTGATGGATGAATAATTAAGGTAAAAGGTAAAGAAAAGAGAAGAAATAAAAGAGAATATTAAGAGATTAAGAAGATTAAAAATATTAAAAAGATTAAAAAGATTAAGAGATTAAGAAGATTAAGAAGGAGAAAATATCTACCTTCCAATCTGTTACACGGTTTTATTTTTTCTTTGAAAGCGGAGCTTCAATTTTGTCCACCAGTTTCTTAACATCTCCCTTGATCTCTGAGGCAAGTTTTTTTGCACTATCTCCGGTTGCATCAACCAGTTTTTCAACCCTGCCAGTAATGCTTTTTACCTCATCCTTTACATCAATGGACTTTATTTCCCCGGAGAATGTTTTTATTTCCGCATTTATGTTTTTTGCCATTTTAGAGGCTTCATCCCCGGTCTTCTTTGCAAGGGCATCAAT
This sequence comes from Methanosarcina baikalica, assembly GCF_031461075.1. Lineage (NCBI taxonomy): Archaea > Methanobacteriati > Methanobacteriota > Methanomicrobia > Methanosarcinales > Methanosarcinaceae > Methanosarcina > Methanosarcina baikalica. Next base: position 5,973 of record NZ_JAVKPK010000026.1, read on the forward strand.
ATCGTTCCCAAGCTTCCCAACTTTTTCCTGAATTTTGGAACTCTTTTTACTTGATTCGGTTTCTTTGGTTGCACTTTCCTTTGTTGTTACCATATAAACCCCTCTGGATTTAATAGAGATAATAGATTTATCTCAAAAAGAGAGTCTGTTTTTTTAGACACTTACTTATGGACTTTTGTAATTATAAAATTATCTTTAAAAGTCCAATTCAGGACTAATTATAAACAATTTTTGTAACTATTCAGGTTATAGTTATCGGCGCTCCTTTGAGCGCCGCGAGAATACCTTCTATAACCGGCAACCCATTCTTTCTAATTATAGAAATATAAGCTCTAATTCTGCAGAAAGCTTCCGCTCCTTGTGTGGTCCTGAAAGTTCCGGATATTTTCTGCTGTAATTTCATCATTCTGATGTCTCTTTCTGCCTGGTTATTCTCAAATGGAACTTTCAAGTCTGTCAGGAATCTCAGGATCTTTTCTTTATGTTCTATAAACCTTTCAAGTAGATTCCTTGCTTTGGTTTTTGGACTTGCACCTCTTGTTCCTTTCCTTTCAGGATTTAGAGAAGGTGGATTTTCTTCAATTCCTTTAATGATTATAACATTGAACCTTTCTTCCAATGCTTTAATTTGTTCAAAATCCAAATCTTTGACTTGCTCTTTGCACTCATCAGTATACTTTTTCATTTCAGTTAACAGCTCATTCATCTCTTTCGTCCATTGCTGTTTATAATTCTCTTCAATTCCAGTAAGTTCTCGCTGGAGGTGAGCATTACAAAGAGCGTGGTTACAATCATAACCATTGTAAGATTTCCATCCGTCATGAACTGCTGTTCCCTTAAACTCAGGGAGAATTCCCATAGCATCCATCGCTTCTGATCCTCTTTTAAGATGAGCTAAATAACAGGTGTATTTGTCATTAGAAGCTACATGAAGCCACTGTCTTTTTCCTTCAACTTTCATACCAGTTTCATCACAATTGATAACAGGAGACGCTATCAACTTCTCTCTAATAACATTTTCAAAATCTTCCAAATTCCGGAAACATTCTCTTTCTGCCCTAATAATGGTAGCAGGACAGATTTTTATCCCCATAACGTCATCAAAAAACTCAGAAATCCTTTCATAGGGGATAAACTGGTAGTTTTTACAGTAAATTGCTGAAGCTAAGATATTAGGACCATATTGAACTGGATATTTTACTGATTTCGGAAAAACAGCTTTATTCAATTTTCCGCAGTGAGGGCAGCTCTTTATCTGGCTTCGATGTTCTGTAATAATAAGATTTACAGGTGGAATGTCGAAACTCTGTCTTTTCTCATAAGCGGAAACTTCAACATTCTCTAGAGTATATCCACATTCTTTGCAGCAGGTCAAAGAATGCTCTATTACCTAATCAGGATCATTAACCATATCAAGAGTTGATCCAAGGATGACCTTCCTGGCCTCCAGGTTTCTTGCCACTCTTTTTACGGAGACTCTTGGGATTAGGTTTTTCTTTGACAAAAAAGTCACTAGAAGGAGGTTTACTGCTGTTTCTGCTGTTTTGATTTAACCGAGATTCTAAAAACTTTACACGTTCTTCGAGTTCAGCAATCTGAATAGCTTGTTTTTCTATGATAGTCTCAAGTCTCTGAATTAAAAGAATTACAGCTTCGGGACCAGTTTCATAGATAACAAGAACCTCTTCACGTGTAAGCATAATAAAGATCAAAATAAGATTCAAATTATATGCAATTTTTCCTCGAAAAGAGGAAAAATTGTAGCCTTGCAACGGCTACCTGAATAGTTACCAATTTTTTAAGGAAATGAGCCTAAAAAGACGGCTTAAAATTAAGTTTCCCTATCCTCAACAAGGCAACAGATAGTCTCAGCTATTTCATATCGCACTTCAAAAGCAATTTTATACATATAAGTGTGGCTAAACCTCAAGCCATGTTTGCAATTTTCAGCGTTTCCCAAGCCAGCGCTGTAAAATCCGTCACAGTCAAATCTAGTTTTAAAAAATAAAATTTGTTACGCTACAAGCTTATAAAGTATAAATTAAAATAGTATGCTTGTAAAAAGTAAGGTAACTTAACTTATTAAAAGATTTTATGGAAAATTCCGGCAGGAAATGGATAAGAGCCGGATCAGGATATCATATTCGGGAAAATCAGCTCTCTGCGATAGAATAAGCTATTCAAGGCTATAGAGGAGACATGCAGACTTTAGTTATATGCATAGATAGAGATAACGACCTGGGCGAAAAAGCAAAGCTAGGAACCCCAATAGTAGGACGGGAAGCAAACGTCCAAGCCGCAGTCGCACTTGGGATCGCGGATCCGGAGGACTCGGATACGAATACCATTTTTGGCGGAATCAGGATTCTTGACGAATTGCGGGCAAAAGGAGCTGACTCGGAGATCGTTTCTTTTGCAGGAGACAAAAACGTTGGAGTGATCTCAGACCAGAAAATTGCCGAGCAGCTCGAGACTTTTCTCAAAATGAACGACGTGCAGAGAGCGATATTTGTTTCGGATGGGGCAGAGGATGAAACTCTTGTTCCTATTGTCCAGTCCCGTATGAAGATCGACTCCGTGAAAAGAATCGTTGTAATGCAGAGCGAAAATCTGGAAAGTACCTATTATATCCTGAAACACGTCTTCAGCGACCCGAAGATATCCCAGACATTCTTTGTGCCTTTAGGGCTTGCTTTTCTTATTTACGCCATATTCCTGCTTGCTCGCTATCCCGAAGGTGCAGTTGTGGGAATTCTTGCAGCTGTCGGACTTTACATGTTATACCGGGGCTTCGGGCTGGATGATATTGTCGCCCTTGAAAAAGAAAGGCTATGGGACGCTTTTCTCGAACAGAGAATGGTCTTTATCAGCTATACTGCTGCTCTGCTTACACTGCTTGTAGCAACTGTATATGGCGCTATTGAAGTATGGAAACTTTATTCGGCAGAGGGAGTCTGGTATCATGGAACCCTTACACTTGTTTCGGTATTTATCAATGCCTCAGTCTGGTGGTATGCAGGAGCCCTGCTGCTTGCTAATCTCGGAAAAATATTTGACCTGAGGATGGAAAATAGACCCATATACAAAAATATCTCAATCTCTCTCTTTGTGATCGCAACCGGATTGCTCTTCTGGGGTGCAAGCACATATATTTTAGCGACAGCTTCCCTTTCCGAAGGCGTCACTAATGACGCAGCTCTTGCACTCCAGTACTTCGTGTATTCAATCACTATTGCAGTTCTTATTGCTCTTGCAGGCATAAAATACACCATGTCAAATCAATCTCTCGGAAATGAAGATAGAGTAAAGGGAAAAAGAAAAAATAAAATTATGTGATGGCAAGGGACATGACAAAGAAACCTGAGATCTGAGAAACTTAAGACCAAAGCGGAATGGAAATATAAAGATGCAAAAATTCAAATTACATATAATATTTCTTTAAACCTCTCTCAGTTCTAAAAAAATTATTTTAAAAAGACCTTTAAGAATTCTTTTTTGATGAAAAATGGCGGACAAGAGTAAAAACCGCAAGGGAGGCATAAAATGGAAAAGGCAGCTGAAAATGTTGAAATTGCAGTGCTTGGCGGCGTGGGTTTTAATTCATATATGGAATTCGAAAGCCAGCCGGTACATACTCCTTATGGGGAAGTTACAGCCTATCTGACCCTTCTAAAAGGGAAGAGAATTGCACTAATTCCCAGGCATGCCGGAAAAAACCACATTCCGCCGCACAAGATTAATTACAGGGCTAATATCTGGGCGGTACACGCCCTAGGGGCAAGGAGTGTAATCTCCACAAATTCCGTTGGATCGATGCGAGGGCATTCGGTGGGCAGTTTTGTAGTACTTGATGACTTCATTGATTTTACCCGGAACAGACCTTCGACCTTTTACGATGACACGACAGTACATGTCGATGTCTCTGAGCCCTACTGCCCCGAAATCAGTGAAGCTCTCAGGAATGCCCTGGGAAAACAGGGAATTTCCTACACCACAGGAATTTACGCGTGCACTGAAGGCCCTCGTTTTGAGACCAGAGCAGAAATTCGCATGATGAGCCAGTTTGCAGATGTTGTGGGTATGACTGGCGTGCCTGAAGTAATCCTTGCAAAAGAGCTCAGCCTCTGTTATGCTTCTCTTGCCATTGTCACAAATCAGGCATGTGGAATGACCTCTCAGAAATTAACAGCAGACGAGGTCACTGAGGTCGTGGGAAAAGCTCAAGATGCAATCTTTGAGATTATTGTGGATACAATCGAAAATATTCAAGAAACCCGAAATTGCAGGTGCAGATTTGCAAAGGAAGGAGCCTGCCTATAAGAGCCGAATTTTAAAAACCCAGAGAAAATACCCTTTATCGCAATACAGGTTCCATCCGATATTTTGTGCAAATACTTTTCTGTATAATATTCTCTGTAAATACCATCAATATTTACAGAGCTCTTAGCTGAGTTTTATTTATATAATAAATAAGTGATAAAATATTTATATAATAGCCGCCTATAGATGTGTCGCTCAAAAGAAGATAAATATGGAATGTGCACACGAAAAGAAATAAGGTAAACAAGTATGCACCGGAACAATGCTGGAAGAATTAATGGAAGAATTAATAATACTCTCGCCTGTAAATTCAAACATACGATGCAAGAATTAAGAAAACAGCATCCATTAGGCGAATACCATTGATTTTTAAGTTCCTAAAGGAAGCTTACTTATACCATTCACATATCAGGATAAACAATGACGCTCTGGGTCCTAAGCTACGCTGAAAAATCGAAGATAATAGTTATGGCTATAAAGGACCGGATGAAGCAGCCGCTTTATGTGGCCGAGCTCCATGTAAAGGAGAGTTACAAAGGACCACGCCCTCATAAAATAAGGCTTCTCACCGGCAAGAAAAAAGACGAATTTATTCCTCCCCAGCAGTTCATAGAGCTTTTACGCAGTGCAAATAGAATCATGCTTGCAGAAGGAGGGGACTCTTCAAATGAGATTGCTTTTCTCGAAATGCTCAAAGGTTTTCAACTCGATGCAGACAGAGTTAAAATCTGCAAGCACTGCTGGATCAATAAACGTTTCAACTTTGTAAATAACAAGTCTATCAAATATAACAACGAACTCATTTGCTGGGAATGTGCAAAAGAAGAACTCCTGCGTGCAGTCCGTTCGGCGGGTGTGAATTACGGGGAAAAATCCGTAGATTTCCTGGAGCAGGTTCTCTCTAAAACAAGGGATCTGGATAGAACTGTCCGAATGCTGACCCCTGAGAGGCTGGATCCCGAGTTCACTCGTTATGATACTATAAGGACAAAACCTGCAGAAGCTACTGTCAGGATAAAGAATCTTCCCCTTGCAAAAAAGTTCAAGGAAATGCTGCTCCAAAAATCCGAGACCCTTCTCCCTGTGCAGGCGCTGTCTATAGAAGCAGGACTTCTGGAAGGAAAAAACCAGTTTGTAGTTTCGGCAACCGCAACCGGAAAGACCCTTATAGGAGAGATGGCAGGAGTCCAGAACCTTCTGGACAAAAAAGGAAAGATGCTCTATCTGGTTCCCCTGGTAGCTCTTGCAAACCAGAAATACGATCAGTTCAAAGAACGTTATTCAAAGCTCGGACTTACTGTTTCCATAAAGATTGGCGCAATCCTCATAAAGACATCCCAGCGCGTGAAGATGCAGACCAGCCCTGGTGCGGATATAATTGTAGGAACTTACGAGGGCATAGACCATATGCTCAGGTCAGGAAATACCGATTTTCTGGGCAAAATAGGGACTGTGGTTGTGGATGAAGTCCATATGCTCGAAGACCAGGAAAGGGGGCACAGGGTGGACGGGCTGATAGGAAGGCTGCGTTATGCAGCACCTGAAGCTCAATTTATTTACCTCTCTGCAACCGTTGCAACTCCCGAAGCCTATGCAAAAAAGCTTGGGGCGCAGCTTGTCCGATACGAGCACAGGCCTGTTCCCATTGACAGACACCTGCTTTTCTCTCAGGAAAATGAAAAGGCAAAGCTGATTTCGCAGCTTGCAAAGGAAGAGTATTCAACGTTCTCTTCCAAAAAGCACAGGGGACAGACTATTGTCTTTACAAACTCACGTAGAAACTGTCACAAGCTTGCAGGAGCCCTTTCAATCCGTGCAGCTCCTTATCATGCAGGCCTTTCCCAGTATGAAAGGAGGAAAGTTGAAACTCTCTTTGCAAAAGGAGAGCTTCCAGTAGTGGTAACTACTGCTGCTCTTGCGGCAGGTGTGGATTTTCCTGCTTCTCAGGTTATATTCGAGTCTCTGGCAATGGGGATAGACTGGATCTCGGTCCAGGACTTCCTGCAGATGAGCGGAAGGGCAGGCAGGCCAGACTACCACGATAGAGGAATTGTCGTGCTTATGCCCGTGCCAGGGAAATCTTATACAAGCTCTCAGTCCGATACCGAAGAAGAGGTTGCAATCAAACTGCTGCAAGGAGAAATGCTTTCTATAGGGGTCGAATATGGAGAGTCCGAGCAGCTTGAAGAAATTCTTGCATCCATTGCAGTCACCTCGTCTGTCCAGGACCTCAGACTGATCCATAACCTGATGTTCGGAAGCTTCGACCTGGATAAACAAATCTCGCGCCTGCAGAGCTACCGCTTTGTAGAAAGAAAGGGAAATAAGATAACGCTTACGCGCTTTGGGAAAATTGTTGCGGCTCATTTCCTTCCGGTATCCAAAGCTTTCCTGATTCGGGATGCAGTGCTTGAAGAGAACGATCCCTTGAAGATCGTAACGAACCTGGAGTTTTTCGATGCTGCGTATTTTAAGTACTCAAACCAGATCGGCAGTTCCCTGCATGTGAATATGCCTTCAAGGGTTTTTCAGGGAGCTACTCTTGATATAGTCTTTGATGGGGAGTCACTCTCCCAGCTTGATGCGAAAATCCGGGAGCTCATGTTGAATTTTGCTTCGGACTTTTTAACCTGTGTGTGCAAAGACTCGCCTTACTGTGGTTGTGCAGAGCAGAAGTTTTCGGAAAAAATTATCAGGCTACGTACTGAAGAGCTTGACCCGACAAACATTATAAAAAAACTGGAAGATAAATACGGGATTTCAGCATATCAGGGCGATGTTTTCGGGTACCTGGACAATGCAGTCCGCAATCTTGATGCTGTGGAACTGATAGCAAAGGTCCACTCAAAAAAGGGTGTTGCAGAAGAGGCAAAGAAGCTTAAAAAGAAAGTCCAGGGCTGAAAGATCAAAAGCTTTTTTGCAGGTAACATTCTATAGTGAAGAGTAATAATATTCCTTTTTATATGGGGAATAAGTCGTTTACATTAAATGAGTATCCAGTATCTGAAATAACTGGACAGTATCTGAGATTAGAACTTGCTCTCAGGAATATTCTTGAGAGCAAAGTATAGAGGTAATTTTATGACCGAGGATGTTGAATCCAGGGAAAAGATAGAAAGCTCAGCTTCCAAAAAAAATAAAAAAAGCATTACTATTGAATTCGTGAAACCTGAAAACTTCCGGCAGATATACGCTATCGGAGCCGCAGGCGGGCACAGCCCCTACGATTTCAGGATCGGTTTTTACAATGATACTCCTAAGATGTTTGGGGATGCTTCCGAGGCAAGAGTTATCGAAAGGAGCGTTGAAACCGAAGTGATACTCTCTCCGGTTGCTGCTCTTGAGCTTAACCGCTGGCTGACCCAGCACATAAATGAATACGAATCCGTTTTCGGACCCATTGCAAGAGCAATCCCGAGGCCGAGAAAAGAAATTGCAAAAACTATTGATGAAAGTACGGATATTCAGGGTTATATCTGACCCGCATAAAACAATTTCCAATTCCTGCGAAATCAAAAAGCTTGAACCGTGTTTTTTGGAAGGAGCTGTTCGAATTCAGAGGTCTTTTAAGAACTCTGGAGATCGATGGTTATATATCTCTGTAAAGGGTATGTAATTTTCAGTTTTCTTAAAAGCCGGTGGAGTGAAGATACAGAATAATTTCTCAGTTGCTAGCAGGAAGCGGCTGATACAAACAGAAAGCGGACCGTAGGTGTGGATACGGCTCTAATGTAGCTCGCCCCGCATCGGCTTGGGACGTAAGAAACAGGAATCCGGGAGTACGGGGAAAATACAGAATAAATCAGCGAGGGTTTAAATTTGTTCCCAAATAAAAAAGTTCAGAAAATCGTTGGATCTAGGATCCAGGTAGAAATGAAAGGCGACCTTAATCTGCTTGAAGGCACTCTTAAAAGTGTGGATGACTACATGAATCTTCATCTTGTGGATACCATGGAGATTGTAAAAGGAGAAAAAGTCCGCTCCCTTGGTTCTGTGGTGCTTCGGGGCAATAACATCATATTGATTACTCCTGTCGAAGAATGAACATTCGTAAATAATTTCATTAGTGTGAAAGCATGGATCTTGAAGAAGAAGCCTACAATATAATACGAAGACATAAAGAAGGCGTTTTTCAGAATGTCATCTGGAAAGAGCTGGATATCGACAGCAGGAAATGCTCCAGAATTATTAAAAAGCTTCTGGATAAAGACCTTATTATACGTGAGGTTGGTGTCTCAAACGGAGCAAGAACATACCTCCTGAAAGCAAAAGAAGAGGTTAAGGAAAAATATGACCTCCTTCTTGCAGGAGAAATGTTTTCGGCCTGCACAGGCTGCACCGGCGACTGTCAGCCCGAATACTGCGGGAGACTCAGCGAATGGATTGGAAACCTCACGGCAGAAGAAGCCCGGAAATCGGAAGAAACCGACGAAATCACAGAAGACATTGAAGATGAGGAAGAAACTACAGAGGAAATCTAAAAAAACAGATTTCTAAAGTAATGCAAAAGCGAGTATATCCCTGGAAGGTTCGGCAATCGATAGTTATATATAACAGAACCCCTTATTGAAGAATCCCTTCAATAGGGGAAATACGTCCAAATATGCAAAAAGCTCCGGTAGTGTAGTCCGGTCAATCATTCCGGCCTTTCGAGCCGAAGACTCGGGTTCAAATCCCGGCCGGAGCACCAGGATCTTTTTTCTGAAATGAATTTCAAATGGTTTTTTATTCTCCGGAAGTTCATGATTTTCTTATGACGTCCCTCCGCAAAGCCGGTGCTTTAAGCTGCAAGGACTGAGTTGAACACGAACCCTTGACTTATGGCCTGTCTGTCTGGATTTCCTTATTTTGAGCCCGGTTATTTGGAAAAAAATTTAGACATCTTAGGACAGGTTTTTCCGGCGAGTTGCGTCATTCCTTTAAAAAAGAACATATAATAATTTCAAAAGTTATTACATAAAGCTTTATCTGAGTAACAGATTGCACCAGAAGGACTTGCAAAGGGAAAGCTATATATATCACTAACATCTATTGAAGGTCTCGCTGTGAGATGCGATGTGCTCCGGTAGTGTAGTCCGGCCAATCATTCCGGCCTTTCGAGCCGAAGACTCGGGTTCGAATCCCGGCCGGAGCACCATATAATTTTTTTCAATACGTTCTTTTCTCAAAATGTTGAAAATTTATTTTCGAAGCTTTTCCCCTTCTTTGCTGAATTTCTTAAGTACTCAGCCCTTTTTCAGAATAAGGGAATGAAATTTCTTTATTTCCTGAATTTTTTCCAGATTCTGTTCTTCATCAAGCATTCCGGCAGTATTCAGGGATTCAAGCGCAGCCTTTGCTTCAAGGCTAGCAGCTTTCAAATCCTGATCCAGGGTAAGAACCCGCATTGTTTCCAGAGACCATGCGATCTGGACGAGTATATTTTTCAGGTCATGCGGAGAAACCGCTGCCCCAATGTTTTCAAGTGCCTGGATTACTGCTTTTGCATAGGATTCGTTCTTTTCCCTTACAGCGGCATTACCCAGATCTTCAAGAATGACTGCAGCCTCCAGAGTGCTGGTTTCGATCACCTGTTCGGCTGAAGAAACTCCTATCTGTCCAAGAAAGCTAATAGCAGCAGGTCCGGTTTCAGAAAGATTTTTTTCCATAGACTTCAGGGCTATGCGCATAAGATAAATCTCAGAAAGGCTTATCAGGGTTTCCATTTTCATTCTTGAAAAAATCTTTCCGCAATTTCCAAGCGATTCAACTGCACCTTTTGCTGCCGTATCCAAACCCTTTCCTGCAAACTCCAGGGAAAGGGTTCCGACAATGGACAGAGCTTTTATGGCAAGTGGCTCCCGCTTCTTACTAGCAGCTTCAAGAGTTATGTTACCCAGAGAGTGACTTGAAGCGTCACATGCTGGTTCCATTTTCATTTCAGCAGCTACTCTGCCTATATCCCCCATCGATATCATGAGTGCCTTTATATCCAGCTCGTTTTCTGCGGTGACGCTCATGTGGATCAACTGCAATGTGAAATCCCTGAGTTTGTCAATAGCATCTACTGTCCCTTTCAAATCCCCCTCATACGCTTTTTTGAATCCCTCTTCAATAGTCCTTACTTCATCAAGCTCATGTTCATTCACCGACGACATAACCAGACCCCGCAATAATCCTTGTTAATCCTATGTCCTTACCCCAGATCAGTTTTCCCATCAAAAGCCGTTTTCGGCCCACCTTCAGCTCTTCAATCGTTCTGGACATCCGGGAAAAAATATGCAACATGAAGTGCTAAAGCATAAGGTATATATAATAATGTACATTATTAGGCCATATTGTACTATATTGTAGAATTCAATTGTTGAGTTTATAAGCACAGTGAGTTTATATTTACAGAAAAAATTTCCGGAAAAAAACGCTTATAGGAAGTGGGTTTTAATGAAATCTCAGGATATTGCTGTCGTTGGAATTTTACTTGCAGTCGGTGCAATAGTGCGCTACTTATCCCTGGCAATCCCGGGCCCGATCGTTTCAAATCTTGTAATAGCCTTTTACTGTCTTGCCATTATCCTTGTAATACCCACATTCACTGAAGTCATAGGGATCGGGATTGTAGCAGGCGTATTATGTGCCCTTCTAAGTCATTCGATATTTCCGCCTGCAAATCTTATCAGCGAACCCGTGGGTGCAGTCGCCTGCCTGTTAACCTACAAAGCCCTTAGAAAGCTTTCAATCTCTCCTGCTCTTTCAACCCTTATCGGAACCCTGGCAAGCGGGACAACCTTCGTAATCGTTGCAATGCTTCTGATTGCCCCTACAATCCTGTCCAAGTTCGCCACCATGGGAGCTTTTGCAGCTGCCGTTATCGAGATCGTAGTATTAACTGCAATCGTCAACGCCAGTATTGTCCTGATACTTTACCTTCCTGCCTCAAGAGTGCTCTCACGGGGGAAAGCATGATTGAACTCAGAGACTTTTCTTATACATACGGCACAGCTGAAAACTCTACTCTGAAAAATGTCAGCCTCGAGATCCGCGAAGGGGAACTGCTTCTGGTCACCGGGCACAGTGCAGCTGGAAAAACCACGCTTGCCCTTGCAATGGCAGGCATCCTTCACCACGAAATCGGGGGCCGGATCGAGGGAGAAATTATTTTCAAAAACAGGAATATCAGGGATTTTGACGGCATGAAGGAATTGAGCCGGCATATAGGGATGGTCTTTGATGATGCTGAATCCCAGCTTATCTTTACAAGTGTCGAAGAAGAAATCCGTTCCGGACTCGAAAACCGCGGCCATTCCGAAGACGAGCTCATGCGCAGGCTGGAAGAGGTAATGGAATTCTGTGAAATCAGCCGCCTGAAAAAACGGGCTCCTCATACCCTTTCTGGTGGGCAGAAGCAGAAAGTTGCCCTTGCAGCAACCCTTGCCCTCGATACCGAAATCCTTATCCTTGACGAGGCCACAGCCGAACTGGATACAAAAGCCATAAAGAGAATCTTTTCGATTCTAAAACGGCTGAAAGAGGCTGGAAAGACTATAGTAATTATCGACCACAATATAGAGGATTTCTTGGAAATCGGAGATAGAGTCGTGCTTCTTGAGAAGGGGAAAATAAAAGCTATAAAAAGCCCGGCAGATTTTGCAGTATCTTCTCCTGCTCCTGTGAGTCCCGAACCTGCAGAAAAAGTCCCGAACATGAATTCTGATAAAGAACTTCAGGCCCGAATCCAAAAAAGCCAGCCGGTAATTTCCGTAAGGAAACTTACACAACGTTACGGAGAAGTCCTGGCACTCGACGGCATAGACTTAGAGATTTACCCCGGCCAGCTCGTTTCAATTCTGGGAGAAAATGGTTCCGGCAAAACAACGCTCGTAAAACATTTTAACGGTCTTCTGCGTCCTTATTCCGGAGATGTGGTCATAAAAGGGCTTGAGACTTCAAAAGTTCCTATAAACGAGCTTGTCAAACATACAGGTCTCGTCTTCCAGAACCCGGACAACATGCTCTTTGAAGATACCGTAGAGGCCGAAATTGCATTCGGATTAAACAATATTGGCATATATGGGCCTGAAGCAGCCAAAGCAATCACCCATTCTCTTGAGCTTGTAAATCTGAGCGAAAAAAAGAAAGTTTTTCCCCGTCACCTGAGCAGGGGAGAAAGGCAAAGGCTGGCTGTTGCCTGCGTAATTGCCATGAAGCCCGAACTGATCGTACTCGATGAACCTACAACAGGCCTGGACGCAGAAGAGTCGGAAAGGATGATGCAGCTCATGCAAAAACTCCAGCACGAAGGGCACACAATAATCATGATAACTCACAATATGCAGCTTGTAAAAGACCATGCTGAGAGGGTTATTCGCATGGAGGCCGGAAAAATAATCGAAGACACGGCTGACAGAGCAGAATGCGCAGGTAGAGAATATATCAGCAGAGAACATATCGGAGGCACTTGTGCATGAAAGAGATTATGCAATACATCAACAGGGATAGCTTTTTACACAGCATGAACCCACTCTCCAAAATCGTTGCCGTCGCAGGAATTATAGTTCTGAGCGTTTTTACGACAAACTCCACAGTCCTGGCCCTGCTGGTTCTGGGAATTTTTCTTGCGTCCCTCAAAGCCGGGCTCCATCACGAACTTCTCAGACAGCTTAAGCTTCTTGTTTTTCTGAGTGTAAGCCTGATCTTGCTAACTCTCTTTACCTTGAAAAGCGGAGACACTATCGGCTACCTTATCCCACCCGGAACCTTAACGGCCGGCGGGATTGTCCCTATCACGACCGGAGCTCTGGATTTCGGAGTGGTTCTTTCCCTTCGCTTCTTTGCAATGCTTTTTGCCTTCCAGCTTCTCGTGGTCACTACAAGGCCCAGTGATCTTATGAAGGCTCTCCTGAAAATCCATATCCCTGTAGACTATGTGCTCATGTTCGTAATCGCCCTTCGTTTTATCCCTAGCCTGCAGATCGAAGGTCAGCGCATCCACGAGGCCCAGCTTGCACGAGGTTACAATCCTGGAAAAGGCCTCCGTGGGAAAGTGAGGAGTGTAAAGCCTCTTCTTGTGCCCCTTGTAGCAAATTCTCTGGGAAGAACCCAGGTGCTTGGCCTGACAATGGATCTGAGAGGTTACAGGAGCAGGCAAAATGTGGAAAAGAACAGGCTTGCCTTGAATAATAAAGTAGGAGTAACAAGTTTAATACATAAAATATTTTATGGAGTTAAAGCTTTTCTGGGAGTTAAAAAAAGGGAGTGATTTTAAGGAAGAGAAGTTAACTTAGACTTAAACTTGCATGTTTTATACAGTTTATAGCGTTGTTATTTAAGCGGATGCTCGCAGTCAACAGCATCATAAAATATATTTATACTTACAAAAAATTAAAGATTTTAGATACAGATTATTATTCTGATTTTTTAAATAATATAAAATATTATTATCGTGGCTATATTTTCTGCAAATTTCCGTGATCAATGCGATCCACTTGTCGAGCTAATAAGTCAGGTTTTTCCTTTCTGTAATTAAAGGCTACAGTATGTTCCGAATAACATCAGTTTCGGATATACCCTTGTCACGGGCAATAGCAGCAATCTTCGGATGCACTTGCTTATTAAATAAACTACCTACGCGTCTTGCAACTTATTACATAAATTTATATTTGCGCACATTGTATGAATATATGGGATTCCAATGTGTCTTATTTAGGACTTACGCACTTGAGAGCAAAATAAAGCACGAGAAGGTCTGTCATAAATATCATGATTTAAACGTTTAAGTCTCATGCTACTATTTACTCAGTTCAACTGCATAAGTAATATTATTTATAAGATTGAATTTTCCTAATCTGTTTACAAACCAAATTGATGCTACCGTAACCAATAACTTCTGTGCATGAACAATTTCTGGCTGAACAAAATATTATTATGAAACAATTTTATAAATATATGTATACTAAATTGACAATTGATAAAAAGATAGAATTTAGGTCGTGTCCGTGAGTTATTGATCAATTGCGAAAAAGCAAGCACATCTTCCGTATTTGAGGAAAATGTAGAGAGCTTATTGTGCTTACGATTTTCAATAACTTACGCCCATTACCAGAATTTGGTCAGAGAAATAGAGAGTAGATAATTTGACCTGTCCTGCTTAACGTCGTAAATATAGTGAATCTTTTTCTGGTCGAAGAAGGTGTTTAATGGAAGAAAAGCTGAGGAAATCTGGTGTTGATATTGTTGGTAATATACCCTGGGGGACGCACTTCTGCCAACTTTATCAGACAAAAGAAGATTTACTAGATATTCTTATTCCTTATTTTAAAACAGGCCTGGAGAATAATGAATTTTGTATCTGGATTACATCATCTCCTCTGGAAGTGAAAGAGGCAAAAGAAGTCTTAAGAAAGGCTTTTCCTGATGTTGATGTTTACCTGGAGAAAGGACAAATCGAAATCATCTCCTATACGTGCTTGCAAGTAATCGGGACTATTTGCGATTCGGGAAGGGTCAAAGAGGACTGGATCGAAAAACTCAATTATGCCCTGAAAAGTGGCTATAAAGGCTTGAGGTTGAGTGGAAATACTTCCTGGGTTGAAAAAAAGAATTGGGGTTACTTTGTCGATTATATGAGAAAAATGGATGATATTCTCGGTAAATACCGAATGATAGCTCTAGGTTCATACTTTATTGACAAGTACAGTGCAGCCGAGATTGTTGAAGTAGTCTCTAACCATCAATTTTCTTTGATTAAAAAGGAAGGAAAATGGGAGAAAATAGATAATTTCGGAAGGAAGAAAGCTGAAGAAGTCGCGTATCAGGCTGCAAAAGACTGGGAACAAACTTTTGATGCAGTGCCAGATCTGATAACCATAATTGACAATGAATGTCGGATTGTTCGGGCAAACAGGGCTATAGCAGCAAGATTGGAGATGACACCCGAAGAATGTGTAGGATTGACATGCTATCATGTTATGCACGGGACTGAAGAACCGCCCTCTTTTTGTCCACATAAACAATTGCTTAAGGATGGAATCGAACGCATCATAGAAGTTCACGAAAAGCTTCTGGGTGGTGATTTCTTATTAAGCGTTTCACCACTATATGATCTGGATGGAAAAGTAACTGGGTGTGTGTATGTTGCTCGTGACATCACAGAGCGAAAGCAGGCGGAAGAAGCTCTGCGTCAGAGCGAAGAACGTGAGAGAGCTCGTTCGAATGAACTGGCAGTAGTGTTGGATGCTGTACCTGCTGCCGTGTGGATAACGCACGATCCCCAGGCACTTAAGATAACTGGCAACCGGCTCTCCTATGAATGGCTCCGACTTCCAGAGGGCGCAAACGCGTCCAAATCCGCTCCGGAAGGGGAAAGACCCGAGACATTTAGAATGTTCAGGGACGGGACGGAGCTCCAACCTGAGGGTATGCCTGTGCAGATATCAGCTGCAGGTAAAGAAATAAGCAACTACGAGTTCGATATCGTCTATCTTGACGGCATGGAGCGACACATATTGGGTAATGCCAGACCCTTGCTTGAAGAACAAGGTAACTCGATCGGGTCAGTTTCTGCGTTCATAGATATCACCGAACGCAAAAAAGCAGAAGAAGCTCTAAAAAAAGCACATGAAAGTTTAGAAGAACAAATTAAAGCACGTACGGCTAAGCTTGAAGAAGCTTATAAGGCATTAATGGAAAATGAAAGAAGACTCTCTGAAGCTCAAAGAATGGCTCATATCGGAAATTGGGATTGGAACCTGGTAACTGATGAAACATACTGGTCTGAGGAAATGTATCTTATTTTTGGGCTTGAACCTCATGAATTCGATGGAGCATATGATAAAGTTTTGAATTATATTCATCCTGATGATCGAGATTATGTGGATAATGCCGTTAAAAAAGCTTTAAATGGAGAGTCTTATGGCATTGATTATAGAATTATCTCAGTTAATGGTGAAGAGCGCGTAGTGCATGCACAGGGTGAAGTTTGTCTTGATGAAAAAAATATTCCCATTAAAATGAGAGGAACCGTTCAGGATATTACCGAGCGTAAGAAGACTGAAGAAGAAATTCGGAGCTTAGCAAATATTGTGGGATCATCAAACGATGCTATTATGACTGGATCTCTTGACGGCATTATTACAAGCTGGAATAAAGGGGCAGAGCACATTTATGGTTATTCGGCTGAAGAAATTCTGGGACAAAACATATCGATACTCGAACCGGAGAATCTTAAAGGGGAAATAAAACAGTTAAATGAAAAGATTAGACGGGGAGAAACGGTTAAGAACTACGAAACTTCGCGATTAAATAAGGACGGTATACGAATAAATGTTTCAGTAACGCTTTCCCCGGTTTTTGATGCGTCTGGAAAGTTAGTTACTATCTCAGTTGTTGCCAGAGATATTACTGAGCGAATCAAAGCGGAGAAATCCCTGATAAAAACTGGAGCCGCCAGAAAAAAAGAAATCCATCATAGGATCAAGAACAACTTGCAGGTAATTTCTTCCCTGCTGGATCTACAGGCTGAAAAGTTCGAGGATGAAAAGGTTAGAGAGGCTTTTAGAGAAAGTCAGAATAGGGTTATATCTATGGCTCTAATCCATGAAGAACTCTATGAAGGGGAAGAGACTGATGAACTAAACTTTTCTGAATACATTAAAAAGTTAGCTGAAAACCTTTTCCAGACTTACAGACTTAGTCGCAAAAATATCCACCTGGGCATGGATCTGGAAGATAATCTTTTCTTTGATGTGGATATTGCTGTTCCTTTAGGAATAATTGTCAATGAACTTGTTTCCAATTCCCTCAAACATGCATTTCCCGACAGAGATCAAGGAGAAATCCGCATTAAACTCCATAGAGAAGAAAATGGAGAATACAAAACCGCTGACTGTAAGAAAACCAGTTTTACACTGAATGTTTCAGACAACGGCGTGGGCATTCCTGAAAAGCTTGATATTGAAAATCTTAATAGTCTTGGGCTTCAGCTAGTAACTTCCCTTGTAGACCAGTTAGATGGGGAACTTAAAGTGAAAAGGAGCAATAGAACAGAGTTTACCATGAGATTCACAGTAACAGAAAAAAATGAGGCATCAGAGCCGGCCCTACAACAATTAATTGAGTAAAGTCCAGGACTGGATTTTCAGCCTGGTTTGGTATATACTCTAAAAATAGAAAGACTGGCATTCCCAATGCAGACTCTTTATGCATAAATCATGATCGAATCAAGTCTTGCAGTACCTACCTTTGTCCAGTAATTACAAATGATACAGTACTGGGTCTCGCTGTCTGAGCTTACTTTCAGTTTAGCATGGCATTTTGGACATATTTTTAGACTTTTCGTAAATAAACCCCCCTTAATACTAAATAAATTCTATATAACCTGTGCGGTTGAACTGAGAAATCAATAGCATTAAACCTTTAACTGTTTAAAACATAAGTTTAAACTATAACTTCTGTTATATTTGATTTTGCACATCATGTGTGTAAGTCATATCCTTTATTGTATCCCCAATACAGCTGTTCTGTATTAATGCTCCATCAAACACATTCATCAGAACATGAAATTTACCCTCAGACTGTTCTTTCACAATGCGCTCATATTTTACCATTAGATCTTTTGGGTCTCTTCCAGTTCAAATTATAGTAATATATAATTACTTTAAATTAATTGTACAAAAAATTGTTTTGTGTCAAAACTTGCCTTTAGATTAAAAATTTCACAGCCGACATCGAACCCTAGATGAGATTCGTTATTAACCACAAATGTCATAAAAACAAGGTTAAAAATCACATATTCCGAAAATCTCATATGCCAAATATATTGGCCGTAGTGAAATAGATAACAGCGATTGGAGTAACTATCTAATCTGACAAAGTCAAGATAGATAGAAGAAAGATAAAGAGACTTTTTAATATCTTCCGGGATCGCCAATATTTACCTTTTATTTCACTTGCAGTTTCCTGCAATCGATCACAAATTTATAAACAATAAATAATAATAATAATAATAATAATAATAATAATAATTATAATAAATTGACATTGTCAGAATAAACTAGTGTCGCGTCAATCCTCAAAGATTTAACGATTCTGAATAGTTGCAATTGATTTTATACGACATTTTGCTGTTGACTCAACACTGGGCAATATTAGATAGTTCTATGCAAGTACTTCTTTAGTGCTTCTAGTGCTAAAGCTGTTGTTAATGCCTTAGAGCCGTAGAACATCTTAAATCCCGAGTAAAATACACATAGATTCCATGATCCATCTGTATTTTGCTTATCTATCAAGTAGTTAGTACCTGTTTCGACAGCATCTCCAGCAAAATCAAAGTTGTGTAGTATATTTAATGCAAATGCGCTTTCAAGGTCATTTCCAAATGACCCATCGATACTTTGCCTGCTTAATATCTCGCCAATAATTGTAACCTTATTATTTCCCAGACTTGTAATGCCATTTTCAAAAGCTCTTGAGACAATATAATAGAATGATAGTTTGTCAGGGTACCATCTGGAAAAAGCCAAGTTTTCTCGAATAACCTTATTTATATGGGAGCAAATATGTGGATCATTTTCGCCTAAGTATAGTAGTACGTTAGCATTGACAACACAATCCACTTCATTTTCAAATGGTGGTTCAATCCAGGTTAGATACTGATTGGTTCCATTGAGATTATTCCGAATTAGATCATTATTGTCGTCGAAGGGTACTCCATAAAGTTTTAGAATGTAAGAAATGGCTGAGATGTCGTCAAGGTCAGGCGGAAGTTTCAAATCCCGGTGATATGGATTTTTTTTCGTATGAGTTCTCCAGATCCCGCCGTTTTCCTGTTCACCGAGTAAGAAACAGAGAGCCTTTTCCGTCATCTTGTTAAGCTTTGAGTGCCTCAAACCTTTGATGGAATAAAGGACAAAAGAGGTAACGAGTGGAGAATTATACAAATATCCTCCGTTCATCTGCTGTGTGGATGCAGCCGTAGTAGGAAACTCCCCACTATCCAATTGGTTTTCTACCAGGAAATCAATTCCATGCTCAATAGCTTTATTAATTCTTTTTTTGTACATGTTTTCCCTCTAGGGTAGGTCGCTTGATGTTGGTTTTTGTTAATGTGAAGATATGCTGACCAATAATTGCGCCAGATAGAGTGGCAATATCTGTGGCCGAAATTGAGGTAGGCTAAACATGTATTTTATTTTGGCTCCACTTGTTAGGGGCTTTGCTCATCATTATTGCGCCAATAATGGCGTAATTGATTTCCTTCCTTCACTAATAATTCGAAATTGCCTCTTTGTCCAAAATTGCTTTGAATCATAGGGTTATCGAAATCGTTCTTTACCTCATCTGTTGCCCAGGTGCTAGGGATGATCATTTTAAAATCTCATTTTTTAATCTTCTTAAGATATTTTTCCTTTACTTGTCGTCTATCTAATGCAAAGACTCACACTCGACTATAAAAATAAATTGCAAAGTTAATTTTTGACTATCGAATGAATCCATTCAATTCAGTAAAATCCTGCATTAAAGACAATTCGAACTATCTCACTAATATTTTGGAGATTGCCAAATAGTCAGGCGACTTATAAATACATTTCTTCAAGAAGTCAGTTAATATTAGCTACCCTAGTATAAAAACAATTTGTAAAAAATCTTTAATTGTTTGAAAATAAATAACTTTTTAGTGTACAAAATATAGAACTGGTGCCTTATTTATTTTGAAATCTGCTCACCAGTTAATCTTTATCAATTGCATAGCTTAAATAATCGTAATTAGTAACTATTCAGCCTACCCAAGATCATTGATATTGATTTTGACATCACAGATAAGTGTAATTACTAACCAATTAAAAAATAAAAAACGCAATCAATAGCCAATAATTAATGGAAACTAATTCAGAGAAATTTGCCTCTTTAATCTTATGGAAGATGGCTATTGAGGTTATTTTTCCCAGGCTGAGTAGTTACGCTTAAATTTATGCGCGAAGTAGATGGCCTTGAGCGTGTACATATTTTTAGGGAGACCGTAGAAAAGAAGGAGTTTTAAGGCTTATTTATCTAATGTACTAAAATGTACAAAATTTTACCTATTTAAAATTTACGTATAAGCAGGCATTACAAAAGAAACAGTACTTTTCGTACAATTTCTGAGATATGTGTAATCTTATTGCTAAACTATTGAGCTTGTTAGCCAATAGGATTTTCTCAAATGGAAAAGGTAGCTTAATGGCGAATCGTAGTATAGTATACAGCTTTTTGTCCACTTGCGGAATATGGGATAAAGATGCAGCAATTGTTTTTAGATCACTGCAGTGGATTCCAGATTTCAGCGTCAGGATTTTTAATGATTTTTGTGTTAACAACTAGATTATAATACAGTTTATAATGTTAGGAAGTTTTTTATACATAAAAATATAGTACTGTAACTAACTAGAAATATATGGAAAGTGTCTGTTAAATAGACAAGCTGATCACAAACTCTAATGAGTCTCTTAATTTTCAAATTCTGAGAGATCAATAAGTTTTAGATCATGAAAATGATTCTAAAACATTTATTGATGTAAACAATAAAATTGATTTTTGGGATGAGCTCGACAATTTCCATAGAGCTAGTGAAAAATAAAAGAAACTTAAATAATGGAATGATATACATGGTAAAATTATCCGAAAATGATAAAGCTAAATTACCTGAATTCGTAAAATTGGTAAAGGCCGAATTAGAAAAAAAGAATGTAAAAGTTGAAGCAAAAGACCTTGAAAATTCATTGATAAATGCTTATGGAAAGGTATCTGCAACTACTGTAGAAAGTTGCCATGATATTTGCATAACTGAAGGCTCGAAATGGTAAACTGTTTATTCACTTATTTTCACTATTATGGTGAGTAATATGGTGAGTAATTATGAGCCTATCCCAAAACCGAGTAGACTCTCTAAAATTATCAAATTATAAACGATCAATCATTTCGACTAGAAAACGATTCTGAAAATTTATCGTTGTAAGAAAAATGGGTTTTGGGATTAGCTCTATTTATAAATGCTATCTAAATATAAGTATTTAGATATGGAACATTTGAAGACATTTAGTTGAAAAATGAAAGTCAGATCATGTTTTTCTCATTTGTGAGACCAATTTTCAACTTGAGAATTATTAACTTCCCCAAAAGCGAAGAGCTGCTAACTTGGTGCGCACTTATTCGTAATAATTTACATCTTTTGGTTGTTGATAAACGTGCTACTTTGTGAACAGGATAGTCCCCATTTAGCAAAAGACCAGATCCTAAGAAACGACGGAGAATATGTTATAGCTTACGAAACTATTTCAAAAAATAGTTATCGAATTTTACCTTTTAATATAGCTCTAATTCTCCCTTTATTTGATGGTACAAATAATCTCTCGGATATCAAAAAATTCTCTTATGAGATATTTTCCGAAATTTCAAAAAAATGTCCTCTCGAAAAGATAGAAGGAAACAACACAAAATTATCAGAAATAGTTGATCAAACAATCACAGCAATTGTTAATTTAGATATTTTAGAGCTTGAGGGTGAAAAGAGTCCTTCACTAAACAATCCCGAAAAACTAGTTCCCGATATTTATAAATATCGATTTCCTGTAGTAAGACTATCCAGGCCCTTGTCTGTTAGCATATCATTCACAGACCGATGTCAATTTGACTGCATATATTGCTATGCTGAGAGAAAAAAATGCGAGGAAAGAGAGCTAAGTCAGTGGATAAAAATTTTTGATGAACTTCAAGAGAATGAAATCTTCCATGTGGACATCGGTGGAACTGACATCTTTTCACGATCAGATGCTCTTAACATATTAAGTGCCATGGTAGATAGAGATTTTGCTTTTATGCTCTCTACAAAGTCCGCTATTGATGAAAAAGCTGCAAAGTCTTTGGCAGCAATGCAAATAGGTATTAGGGATATACCTGAGCATTTAATTCGGCATGTCCAACTAAGTATAGATAGTGTCGATGCATCAACTGCAGGATATATGGTTAAAAGGAAAGACCATTATGAAAAGACAATTCAATCAGTTAAAAATTTAGTGAACGAAGGGATCTTTCCTAAAATAAAATGCGTACTGACTCCTTTAAACTATCTTGAAATTCCTAGTATTATTAACGAATTTTCAAATCTCGGAGTTCAAGATTTTCAGTTTGTGCAATATAGCAGAAGTCGATATAGACATAATGATAATCTATTTTTATCTATTAAACATAAGGAATTTATATGTAATTTTGCAGAATCCGTACATCAAAATTATCCCAATCTTAATATAAACATTGAAACGAAATTATACATGGGGGGAAGCAGAAACTTTTCGTTAAATAAATGGATTAATCGACGGGTGTGTTCGGGGGGACGTTCAAACATGATAATCCAACCTAACGGTGATGTTACTTTATGTGAGCAAATCCCCCATGAAGAAGAATTTATTGTTGGCAATGTCTTTGATGAAGGAATCATGGGAGTATGGAACTCAAAGAAAATAATAGAATTTATTTATCCCCCACGTGAAAAATTCAAAAATTCGGTGTGTTATGAATGTTTGGAATTCGAAGATTGTCATCGAATTAAAGGATATTGTATCAGAGATACACTTTCTTCATACGGTACAATTTATGATGCACAACCAGAATGTCCCTGTCAAACAAAGATGCCCATTAGAGAAATTTGATTATCAATTTCTAGTTTTAGTCTACTTTAAAACCGTTAAGTTGTGATCAGAATGAATGAGTATATAAGTTTGATTAAAAGTGGACAAAATGAAAGTGCTATCGAAAAAGCCTTAGATTTTTATTATTCGATTGAAGAAATCCAAACTTCTTGGGGAATCTCTTTTTCTCCAAAAATTGAAAATTCGATCAAGATAAGTTCCAGTTCGATTAGTTACAATAGATATTCTATTCCAATCTTTGGAATAAATGGTACTAATGTCTGGCAGAAAACAGAAAAATTGCTGAATACAATGAATGCTCCCAGAGAGTTATATAACGTAATAAAAAAAAGGCACAATGAGAATGGCTTAATAATTGCAGGTTTAAATTTAGATATGAATACTAAAAGAATTTATTTTCGTGAAAGAGATAAAGGATATGGCTATGAATTTGACTCAAATGGCAATTGGGATCTGAAAGTCTATCCAGACGTTCCTTCTGCAGATTATACACATGTTATTGAAGATTTAAAGTTGATCACATCGGAACAGATTTTCTATGAAATAAAAAATATAGTCCCTCTAGACAATTTGAATCTAGTTACTGCTAGAAGTACTCCAAAATTAGTACTTGGTTACCATATTTACACATCTCCAAAACAGCTGAAATTGCTGGAAAATTACATTTTTGCTTTAGTTTCGAATCTAAATAACAATCCAACTGAGTTTTATATATGGTTTGAAAAAAATAAAAACATGTATTTACATTGGTTAGGTATTGGTTATACTGAAAAAGCAGGATTAGAAATAACACTTTATATTAGAAGTAATGATGAAAATTGGAATATCTATTATCCACCATTAGATTTTTTTACATTTCTAAAATGGAAGGTTTTCAATATCGATCTACCAAATACCAAATAAAATTGGTTTTGGGATGAGCTCATCCAGAATACGCGATTAGAGAATCAATTTTGAGTTCTGGGATTAGCTCGTGGAAAAAAAATAATCTTCATTTTGATGGCGAGTTTAAGAGGACCCTATTTACTTATATTGTCTTAATTCCCCAAATTACTGAAATCACAGCTCCTATTAGAACTACCCACAGAATGTCAGCCCTGTAGAACAATGCAATAAATGCAACGTTGGTCGTCACGGCATGGAAGATATCCAACGGCATGCTTAAGGCAAAGTGGAAGGCAGCCGAGGCCAGCAGCCCTACAAAAGAAAGATACCATTGACTGCCCTGTTGAACCAAAGAGAGCTGCTGAATTTGTCGTAATAAGGAACAATCCCTACTACCATAAGGAACGAAGGCAAGAATATGCTTGCCGTGGCTATAACAGCGCCGACAGGGCCGTAAAGTACGTAGCCCAAGAATGTCGCCGTGATAACTATTGGCCCTGGCTTGGCACAAGGCTACACCAGCACGAAATGTTGGATCATCGAGCCATTTTTTCATTAACGTAAGTAGTCCTGTCTTCAGCGTCGAGACTTTTTAATATCTGTTGGGATCGTCAAAATTTATCGTTATTTTCCGCATTCTGTGGTCGCAATCAATTAAAAACCCAGAGAATAATAAAAAGTCTCATATTCCGAATAACATTGGTTTCAGATATACCCGGTCATAGACGATAGCAGCAATCGTCGGGCGCACTCGCTTATTAAATGTCCTGAAGACACCTACTGTGGTCCTGTCTCAGAAAAGGGAGAATAAGGAAATGAATTTCATGTGCAAAGGCTCTGTGTGAATGGCAAGGAGCCATAACTGCTTGTTATGTACAGCTTTTTTGAATAATCCTGATATTTATGGTTATTTAAAGGAGTAAAATTAGATGGTTGGCGGTTTTCGAGATAAAAGAAAAAGATGCCATATATAAGGAAAATATACAAGGTTTTTCTTAACCTTATATCCTGGCACAATTCTTCCACTTATGATTGTCGGGTTTAATAACGGATCGGAGTAGAACCATACCTTGAACCATGTACTTTTTCATCTTCTACTTTTATTTTGTGCGATACAGTTGCACCTGTTGGTTTTTCGTCTTCTACTTTTGTTTTATGCCAGCCACACAAACAGCAGCCTTCTTTGCAATGCCTGATGTGTTTTACAACACAAGCAAATCCTATTATTGCCAAAATACAACTCACTATTTTCATAAATTTATCCACAGTTATTCACTCCAAGCTATTATTGTACCTTATCGTTTATGAATATAAGCAAACAAGCAGGTCCTCACTATACAGCAAATGAGTTACAAATATGACTACAAAAATGCAGAGTATCTACTACAGAGTATCTACGAGATAGTACGAGATAGAAGAAAAAAATTGTTTCTATAAGAAATAAACTTTTACTGGTTTTCTATTGGCTTTTTTAGAGTCCTTTTCAAAAAGGCCCGGCAGTTCTAAAAAATCGGTTCTAAAAAGTTCTAAAATTAATCTTGAACAAACTCCAACCCTTATTCTCAAGGACATCCTTTGTTTTTAAGATGTTTTATATATATCCACTTTCCAAACTAAGCATATGGAAGAGGGTAAAATCAAGAACACAATAACAAGAAGTTTCGAGCTTCAGGACTACACAATAGAAGGAACTGAACTTTCCGGCTTCTGGGCGGATTTAGTAAGCAAGGAAGAACTTGTAGTTGAGGTAAATTACAGTCCTGAAAACAAAAAAACCTTCAGTCCCGAAGAAACAGGAACTCTTACCCGGAAAATCTGCAATAAATGCGACAGCTTTGAGGCTCAACTTCCCACAAATACAAAATGCGAAGTCACTTTCAAAAATTTAGGGGGAAAAATTTACAAATCCGGACAGCCTGATTTTGGCCCGGAACCGAGAGAAATGAAAGAACTGCAGGTTGCTTACCGCTTCTACGTTGAGTATTATGTTTAATCAGATTCGATAATAAATATAGAACAAGCAGCTAAGATCGGTCAAAAAAATTAAATGAGGGCAAAAAGAGTCCAGGTATTACCCACCAGCGGATCCTTCTTTTCACCACCAAACGAGATAGACAATAATTCTATTCCCGTCAAAGTTTTTGAAGGTATACGAAAAAGGCAGATGAGAAAAAAAATATTAAGAGCTAGGAGGCTTCCTAACTCTCTCAGGCCACTTTTATCTCTTTCTCCAGCTTTTTGATCAGTTCCCTTACCTGGATTGCACGCTCAAAGTCCAGTCTGTCGGCAGCTTCCCTCATCTCCGCATCCAGCTCGATGATTACATTGGGTATATCTGTTTTCGGGATATGTTTGGTGTCGGTAATATCCACTACCTTTTCCTTTATGGATTTCCTGATAGTTGTCGGGACAATGCCATGCTCTTTATTATAGGCAATCTGCATGTTGCGACGGCGTTCGGTCTCATTAACAGCTTTTTTGATGGAATCGGTCATCCTGTCTGCATAAAGGACAACCTTCGAACTTGCGTTCCGGGCTGCGCGGCCTATGATCTGGATCAGGCTTTTTGAGTCTCTCAGGAAACCTTCCTTATCTGCGTCCAGAATACCGATGAAGCCTACTTCAGGGATGTCAAGCCCTTCCCTGAGCAGGTTGATCCCGACGAGGACATCGAATTTGCCAAGGCGCAGTTCCCGGATAATTTCAGTCCTTTCCATCGTTTTGATATCAGAGTGAAGGTAGCGGGCTTTGATCTCATTTCTGGCAAGATATTCGGTTAATTCCTCAGCAAGTTTCTTGGTCAAAGTAGTTACGAGAGCGCGATCTCCTCTTTCCACAATCTTCTGGATCTCCTGCATAACATCTTTAACCTGGCCTTCAAGAGGGCGAATCTCAACTTCAGGATCAACAAGGCCTGTCGGGCGGATGATCTGTTCTACAATCCGGGCTGAATGCTCCCTTTCGTAATCTGCAGGGGTTGCCGAAACAAAAATCACGTTTTTCATATATTGTTTGAATTCATCAAATTTGAGAGGCCTATTATCGTAGGCGCTGGGAAGCCTGAACCCATAATCGATAAGGCTTTTCTTTCTGGAGCGATCCCCGTTATACATCCCGTGAAGCTGCGGAATGGTCTGGTGACTCTCATCAATGACCAGCAGGAAATCATCAGGGAAATAGTCCAGCAGGCAGAAGGGTTTCTCTCCTGGCTTGCGGTGGTCAAAATGCCTCGAGTAGTTTTCAATTCCTTTACAACTGCCGGTTTCCTCAATCATCTCCATATCATAAAGCGTACGCTGCTTCAGCCTGTGAGACTCAAGCAGCCCGAGAGCAGGAAGAGATTCTTCAAGTTCTTCGAAGATGGACTTAATTGCACTTTTCTGCTCCTCTTCAGGAATCACATAATGCCTGGCAGGATAGACAAAGAAATAGTCCATTTCCTCTGTTTTCTGTCCTGACTGCTTGTCTACCTCGGAAATCCGGTCAATTTCGTCCCCGAAAAGTTCAACCCGGATGATATTATCAAAGTACCCGGGAATAATGTCAATAGTATCTCCTTTTACCCTGAAACGTCCGGGCATGAGTTCAAGGTCATTGCGTTCGAACAGGATATCGATAAGTTTCAGGAGGATTTCTTTTCTCTGAACCTTGTCTCCAACTTTCAGTTCAAATCCCATTTTCTGAAAGTTCTCAGGATTACCAAGGCCGTAGATACAGGATACGGATGCCACTACGATAACGTCCTGGCGCGACATCAGAGAGGCTGTGGCAGCAAGGCGCATCTGCTCGATCTTAGGGTTGATCTGGGCGTCTTTTTCAATATACTGGTCCTTTGCAGGAAGATAGGACTCAGGTTGGTAGTAATCATAATAGGAAACAAAATACTCCACCCTGTTCTCAGGGAAGAACTCCTTGAACTCGTTATACAACTGGGCTGCAAGGGTCTTGTTGTGAGCAATAACAAGCGTCGGTTTCCTGATCTGGTTTATGACATTTGCAACAGTATAAGTCTTCCCGGATCCTGTTACCCCAAGCAGGGTCTGGAGCCGCTCCCCTTTTTTCAGCCCCTCCACAAGTTTTTCGATTGCCTGCGGCTGGGAACCCCTTGGCTCAAAATCGGAAACCAGCTTGAACTGTGGGCTGTCCAGATATCGGGCATCGCGTATCGTTTCGGAGAACTTTTTTGATAGTGCATCTGATGTCTGATCGGAAGATTTCATAGATTCAAGACCTTAATATATTGGAAATTAAAATTAAATATCTTAAAATATTGGAAATTGAAATTAACTACTTTAAAATATCGGAAATTAAAATTAAATACCTCAAAGTATCGGAAATTTAAATAGCGGACACATCTAAACACAAAGACGATTAAGGAATCAACTATTTTCAGGAATCAATGATTTTTGCCTCAGCAGGCGGTTATAGGTAATTGCAAACCTGTGGGCTTCGTCCCTGATCTCCTGGACAAAGAGGGAGGCCTTTTCATCTCTTTTGATGGGAAGAGGAGATTTGATACCTGGCATATAGATTTCTTCTTCCCTTTTGGCTATGGAAATGATAGGAATCCTTATTTTGAGCTTCCGGAGTTCCTGAAAAGCTGAAGAAAGCTGCCCTTTCCCCCCGTCTATAATAATTAAGTCAGGCATATCGTGTTTATCCTCAAGCAGGCGGGAATAACGCCTGCGCACAACCTCGGCAATGGAAGCGAAGTCATCAATTCCTTCAACACTTTCTATTTTGAAGCGGCGGTAGTTGTGTTTATCGGGCCTGCCTCCCCGAAACTGAACCATGGAGCCGACTGTAGCCGTGCCTGAAAGGTGGGAGATATCAAAACATTCTATAACAGTCGGAAGTTTCGGAAAGGAAAGTTTACTCTGCAGGGCTTCGAGCTTTTTCCGGTCTCCGAAAAATCCGATCTCAACATTTTTCAGGGCAAGGTCAAGAAGTTCTTTTTTCTCCCCCTGCTTCGGAACCGTAACTCTAACTTTTTTTCCTTTAACGTGGGACAGAAAATCAGCAAGCGACTCTTCGAGAAGCTCAGGCAAGATCAGTTCTTCAGGTGGCTCATTTTCTGAATAATACTGTACCAGGAACTCTTCCAGGAAATTTTCTCCAAAGGCAAAAACATAGTCCTGCTTGTCCTCAAGAGTACCTTTGTAAACCTTGAAGAGCATGAGGTAGACAGTATCATCCCTGACAATATAGTTCAGGATGTCCTCGTTGTACTTTTTTTGCCTTTCCATATTTTGCTTTTCCTGGAGATTTTCAAGGGCTGCAATCTCATCCCTTAGAGCCATAGCCTGCTCGAATTGCTGCTTTGCTGCCAGTTCCCTCATATCTTTTTCTATGGACTCTATAAGCTCTCTGATATTGCCTTTCAGGACAGATATAGCTCTTTTCACCTTCTCCCCATATTCTTGCGTGGAAACTGCACCTATACAGGGCCCGCTGCATGCGGCTATATGGTATCTGAGGCAGGCACGCTTCGGCATCTGTCTGCAGGTCCTGAGCTGGAATGTCTTTCTTACAACCTCAAAAATATAATCTCTTTCCCGTGCAGAAACGAAGGGCCCAAAAAAATTTCCACCCTCTATTTTCTTTCGGGCAAGCCTGATCCGGGGAAACTTTTCTTCAGTCAGGTGGATGCAGGCATACCGTTTTGAGTCCTTGAGAGCAATGTTGTACCTTGGCCAGTGTTTTTTAATAAGGGTATTTTCGAGAAGAAAGGCTTCTACTTCAGTGTTTGTGACAATGAAGTCAAGGTTCCTGGCAGTCTGCACAAGGCTCTCTGTTTTCGAGTCATGATCTCGTTTCTGGAAATAGCTACTCACCCGTTTTTTAAGGTCCTTTGCCTTGCCCACGTACAGCACAACCCCATCTTCATTCTTGAAAAGATAGCAACCAGGCAGATGAGGAAGGGCCTCCAGGTCAATCATTTTTAAACCTCATTTAATTAAATTTAAGTATATACGGAATTTAAATTAGCTGCTCTTCAAATGCTTTATCTGCCCTGTGTTTGAATCCTTCGGAACTTTCTTCGGAGTCTTCTTCAAAGTCTTCAGAGCCATCACTCATATCGTCTTCAGACTCTTCATAATAGGCCTCAAACACTTCTCCTTCTTCACAAACTGCCTCAATTGGCTCTGCCTCAGATATTTCCAGATATGATGCCCCCCCTGAAAGCCTGGGAGCAAGGAAACGCGCAGTATGGCTTCCCTGAACCATGGACACTTCCTCCGGAGTCCCTGAAGCAATAATTTCTCCGCCTGCGTCTCCACCTTCGGGACCAAGATCGATGATATAGTCTGCCGATTTAATTACGTCCAGGTTATGCTCTATCACGACTACGGTATTTCCTTTTGCTACAAGCCCGTTAAGGACCGAGATCAATTTTTTTACATCATGGAAGTGAAGTCCGGTAGTGGGTTCATCAAGGAGATAAATGGTCTTTCCAGTGCCCTTTTTAGAGAGCTCCCTTGTCAGCTTTATTCTCTGGGCTTCCCCTCCAGAAAGGGTTGTTGAACTCTGCCCGAGCTTGATATAGCCCAGCCCGACTCTTATTAAAGTGTCGAGCTTGCCTTTGATTGCAGGGATATTCTCGAAATGTTCTGCAGCCTCTTCTACTGTCATATCCAGAACGTCTGCAATCGATTTGCCTCTGTACTTTACTTCGAGAGTTTCCCGGTTGTAGCGTGTGCCTTTGCATTCCTCGCATTCGATGTACACATCAGGTAGGAAATTCATTTCAATTTTTATCAGCCCATCTCCCTGGCAAGCTTCACAGCGTCCTCCCTTTACGTTGAAGGAGAAACGCCCGCTTTTGTACCCCCGAATTTTTGCCTCCTTCGTTTCGGCAAAAGCCTGCCGGACGGCATCAAAGACCTTGGTATAGGTGACAGGGTTCGAGCGAGGAGTCCTGCCAATAGGGCTCTGGTCAATAACGATTACCTTGTCTATCTCGGAATCAAAAGCCAGCTCGTCATAGTCGCCTGGTGTTACACTTGATTTATTTATCTTTTTCATCAGTGCTTTGTACAGAGTGTCATAAATAAGCGTGGACTTTCCAGAACCCGAAACACCTGTGACAACTGTCAGGAGCCCTATAGGGATATTCACATCCACATCCTTCAGATTATTTGCCCTGCAACCTTTAAGCCGGATGAACTCATCGCTCTGCCGGCGGAGAGCAGGCGGTTTTATCTGCTTTTTTCCTGAGAGGTACTGGCCTGTCAGAGACTCAGGATTCTTTTCTATTTCTTCAGGCGTACCTTCGGCTACTACATAGCCGCCATGGATGCCTGCCCCTGGTCCTATATCCAGTACATAGTCCGCAGCCCTGATAGTATCCTCATCGTGCTCTACAACAATCAGGGTATTTCCCAGATCTCGCAGGGTCTGAAGAGTCTGGATAAGCCGCTCGTTATCCTTCTGGTGCAGCCCTATGGAAGGCTCGTCGAGTACATAGAGCACTCCCATAAGATTCGAGCCAATCTGTGTAGCCAGCCGGATTCTCTGGGCTTCCCCTCCTGAGAGAGTGCCTGAACTCCGGGAAAGAGTGAGATACCCGAGCCCCACATGCTCAAGGAAGCCAAGCCGGGAACGGATTTCCTTTAAGACCTGTTTAGCGATCCCCTTTTCCTTTTCAGAGAGTTCCAGGTTTTCGAAAAACTGAATACAGTCTATGATTGAGAGGTCTGTCGTATTCACAATGGATTTATCGCCGAGCTTTACTGCGAGCACTTTTTCCTTCAGACGCTTGCCTTCGCATTGCGGGCAGGGCTGGACCTGCATGAATTTTTCAAGTTCCTTTCGTCGGTAATCAGACTTTGTCTGGCTGTACAGCCTATCAGACTGCGGGAGCAGCCCTTCCCAGGTGCCTTTGTGAGACCAATGAGCATCGCCGTTCTTCATACTCATGCTGAACTGAATGCGTTCGTCTGAGCCGTACATGAGGACCCTGTACTGCTCGTCTGATAGAGCCTCAATAGGGGTAAAAATGTCAAAACCGAAATGTTTTGCCACAGCTGCCAGGTGCTGGCTCCGGTAACTGTCCAGGTAGTTTCTGTACAGAGCGACAGCTCCGTCTGCAAGACAGAGAGTTTTATCCGGAATAATCAGGTCAACGTCGAACTCCATCTTGATCCCGAGCCCATTACAGGCTTCACAGGCCCCGAAGGGGCTGTTGAAGGAAAACATCCTGGGCTGGAGTTCTTCGAAAGACATTCCGCAGACCGGACAGGCCATGTTAGAGGAATAGAGGTGGTCTTTTCCTTCAGAATCAATGGCAATCAAGAGCCCGTCTGCTTTTTTGAGGGAGTTTTCGCAGGCTTCCACCAGCCTTGAGCGGTCTTCTGCAGGATCCAGCCGGTCGATCACCACTTCGATATCGTGTTTTTTGTAACGGTCAAGGGCAATATTATCGTCAGTCCTGTGAATTTCCCCATTTACTCTAACCCTGGTGAAGCCTTCGCTGTTCAGGTCTCTGAAAAGCTGCTGGTATGTCCCTTTCTTCTGGCGAATGACTGGTGCGAGAATGGTTACCACACCTTCACATTCTCTGCTGATGCTGTCCGCAATCTTTTCAGGAGATTGCGACTTGATTTTTATATTGTGAACCGGACAGTAGGGAGTTCCGATTCGCGCAAAAAGCAGCCTAAGGTAATCGTAGATTTCGGTAACTGTCCCGACCGTACTTCGAGGATTTTTCGATGTTGTTTTCTGCTCAATGGAAATTGCCGGAGATAACCCCTCGATGCTGTCCACATCCGGCTTGTTCATAATCCCGAGGAACTGCCGCGCATAGGCAGAGAGGGACTCCACGTAGCGCCGCTGCCCTTCGGCATAAATAGTGTCAAAGGCTAGGGTAGATTTCCCTGAGCCTGAGACGCCTGTAATAACAATGAACCTGTCCCTCGGGAGTTCCACTGTGATATTTTTCAGGTTGTGTTCCCGTGCCCCTTTGATGATAATATTTTTCATTTTTTTTCTCTCGGGTTTTTCTTGTATCAGTTGAATCGGTTAAATGAGAATTTTTAAAGTTGGAGATAAAGTTTGAGATCTCAGAGATCTGGAAACAATATGAACTAAGAAAATCTTTTGAAAAGCTTATATTTGCTTCTCGAATAGTTTGTTCAGGGAGATAATTCTATGTATTATTATAAATAACTGATTATAATTAAATAATACTTACTTTGCTAAATTCTGGCTTTCTCGTTAATATCCTGGCTCTCGCCAATTGGTGCCCTGATTTCTCTGCGGGTTCCTCAATATAAACTCCCAGATTTTTTAACACATATAACAAAATGCAGACTTTTTATTAATAGAGTAATATAGCAGATTGAAAGTATTAAGCAGTAAATAAACTGCTCTTCGAATTGATATTTATCAGGCTAAGCCGATTGACAATGAATTGTATAATTTACTTACATTTAATTTTTCATCTGTTTGCCTTCAATACTTTCAGTTTAGAAAAAACTGTTTCCCCTGCAAAATAGCGTCAGAAAACCTGTGAAGCCAGAAACAGATCCTCAAAAAAGCAAGGAGGAAAACATCGGTAAAATGCAAGAAGAGTGGAGTTTGAGGTTTTAACCATGTGATAAGTGGGTAGATTATTGTTATCGTATATATATTTATCCACTTTTGTATATTTTAATGAATTCATATGAAATTTATTTGTAAGTATCTCAAAGTAAGTATTTTCCGTATATCCACTTATAGGTATCTTACTGAAAGTATACTCGTCGAGAGCCGATACCAAAACTCAAAATTACTTCTTTGAACTTGGATTCTCAAATCCATAAGAGTCTCATAACTATTCTTCATTTTAAAATCGATAACACCATCATAGATAGCAACATGATGTTCTAAAATTAATAGAAAAACAGTTTTTTTATATCCAATTTTTCCTAGTTCCGAGGAAAATTGTGCAGCCTTCATAGAAAATTGTGTAGCCTTCACAGGCGACATGAATAGTTACGGAAAATATTAAGAAAAAAGAGAATTTAATAGAGACCTTAGCATAAGTAACATAGAAGAAGCCTAGAGGTGCTGTCTCTACCGTATCCCCCAATACAGCATCTCCGAAGTATTATGCTCCCCCAAGCAATTAGTTCGAAGAAGGATCAGCGGCCCCCAGGATATTCTTTTATTTTTGATGATACCCCAAGCTCTACTCCACAACTCCAGTATGTACTAATAACGTAAATTATTTTAAATTAATTATATCAAAAATTGTTTTTAAGCAAAAAATAGCTAGGCGTAAAAAATTTTAAGCTAATGGTATTTTTTAATCCAATGTTCACTTTGTTCCTTTTACCATCCCTAAAATCAGCAAGGGATAGGTCGCTGGGTTAAAGCTTTTTTTCGTTTGTTACTCCCGCAGGAAGTTCTGAGAAGACTAATTGACAAAAGTCTGCCGAATATCTGTAATGGCTGTTTCTATAGTGACTTCTCCAGACAGGAAAGTCACTGACGTTATAGCCCTTTTGTAATTCTTTTATTGATATGAGTGATGTAAGGTTTCATTATAATTCGGATAAACTTTTAAAGGAAAGGGTTTTGGCTTATTACCTAAGGGACAAATATTATGTAACCGATAGGACAGACATTTGCCCCATAGGCGTGGCATGTGTATGGTTCAGCAGGCTCAGAGTATGCAGATGACGAGCTTGAACATAAACAATAATGTCAACTTGCAGTGAGATGAAGATATGAAGAGATTAATTTCTGAAGCCATCGGGATGCAATCCATAAATATAATTCAAATGGCTGGGCATGTTGAAAATTTTCGAAGAATAAATGAGGGTAGGAAAATAGCAAAAAGAACAAATCAGAAAGAATATGAGATATATGCCAATCCAGGGGAACTTCGAGATATTATACCTGCCACAGAACGAACCAATCGAGATGATCAAGAAGTAAGCGACATGGGTGAGAATGTTATAATAATGCAAAACAGGTTTTATGGGATTGAAGAACAGCCGCATGTGGCTCTGGATATAAAAATAGGGAAGAGTACTGCCTCCAGATCTCAACTCTTAGAATCCGGGGAAAAAAATCGAGCTGGTGCTTTATTTAAAGAAATGAAAATGAAGCTATACGATATTTATACTAAATCTTATACTCGAGGATGGCGCGCTATTCCAATAGATGATGGAAATAGGGCGAAAATCGGTAGAAATTCTGAAACCTTCTTGAGAGAACAATTGGATAGAATAAATGTGAGCAAAGGTGCTGCGTTAAGAAATATTATAACTCAACTTTACCTGATCAAAAAGAGATTAAAGCAAAATCAAAGAACGTTTATCGCATCCAGTATCCTGATAGTTATTGATCTTCAACATCCAGAGAACGCAAGTGCAAAATTAATTGATTTAGCACATCCTATCGATGCGAGTAATAGATTATTTCAAAAATATAAAGAAAGTTTTGATGAGGGAATAATTTCACTTATCACTTTTGTTGAAAATTATGCAGCAGAACAAAAGGTATAAGAGTACAGGTATAAGAGTACAAGTAGTATGAAATCTCGAAAATCTAGAGATCCGGTATTCCCTCTTGCGACTCTTTTATTCATCTTATTATATCATTTTTGAAAAAGATAGAACAAAATCATCTCCGTAGAAGAGAATTGTTATTAAAATTAGTAACATGTTATTAAAAATAGTGACATAAGAAGAAGCCCAGAGGCGCTGTATCTACTGTATCCCCCAACACAGTATTTCCGAATTTATGCTTCCCAAACATATTAATTCGAAGAAGGATCAGCGGCCTCCAGGAGATTCTTTTATTTTTGATGATACCCCATCTCTACTCCACAACTCCAGAATATACTAATAACACAAATTATTTTAAATTAATTATATCAAAAATTGTATTTAAGCAAAAAATTGTTTGACGTAAAAAGTTTCAAGCCCATGATAGCCCTTTTTATATGTAGGATTTTACGCACCTGAGACCCAAAATCAAGTACAATAAATGTTATGGTTAAGTATGAAGAAGACTTGCAAAGAAGGTATGTAACTTAACTGAGTAGAGAACTAAATTACATGAATTGGACCAGGCCTTATGGATCACTTTTAAAGACTCTCAAAGACTCTGGAAAACTCTAAAAGGCTTTTCTTACACCGATTTTTTATTAAACCTTGTCTGATTTTAAATTCTTATTCTGTTGCGTTCCGGTTTCATGCTTGGTTTAGCCGCAGACACTGATGATTTTTAGCTTTCAAAACCCAGAATTCTCACCAGATTCCAATCTATCTAGTGCTGAACATATCAATAAAATACGCAAAGAATATACAAAGAATATATATGGATCAACCAATCACAGCTTTGTAAATATATTTTTTTACCACATTATATTATTTCAATTTCCGAGCAGGCAAGGCATTGGTAATCTATTTTACTAGAATTATATTATATAATTACAGTAATAAACTATTATTTCTGGAGAAATGAGGTACCAAACAACAATTCAATGGTTGCTTGTCCAAATAATTCATGCAAATTTTATTGTGTTATTGACCAAGGCAGTGTTGTCGGAAATGGAACTTCCATAAGCCGCGGAGAAAAAACCCGAAAATAAATTTGCCGCCACTGTGGGGAAATTTTCTGTGGCCATACAGGCACTTTTTATTATGATATCGCAAAGAGGAATCTCTCGTTGATTTAGCCCTGAAAGTGGTCAGGAAGGGAATGGGTGAAGAAGCTACTGATAATGTATTGAGGACAGAGCCAGTTACTGCAAGCAGATAGTTAAGTCGTGCTGCAGAGCAATGTGATAAGGTAAAGAAAATTTCATGAAAGAAACTACTAACATTCAGGTGGTTCAATAGACAGCGGCCGGAATCTCGAACCCTTAATTGTCCGATTCTCACAACTTCTATAAAGTTTTCAATGCATAAATTTAATATAGAACAGTGTATAAAATATTATTGTGTTGGGTGAGAATAAGGGTGTTTTTTAATTTATAAATTTATTTTTGTTTAGCTCCAGGGCCTCACCTGAATAAAAAAAAGAAGTAAGCGAAACATTTAATGTGATGGGGACAAAATAATAATAGGTGGTATATTGGGAGACATTATTAAGTATACTCGGTACGTAAAAGTGCCTGGAAAAATCTTTGAGCCCGTGAACGGTATAGTAAAAGCGGGTCTGTATAAAGATGAACAGGTGGTCTTACAATGGTTTGTGCACAATAAAGCTGAGCAAAAAATAGATTACTACGACAAAAAGATTACCGAGATGAAGCAGAAATATGATATGGACTTTTCTACTTTTGAGAATAGAATCCATTTGAGAGCATCAGAAACGGATTTTGAAGAATGGGATGATTTAGTACTCTGGGGGAGCTACGTTAAAGCATACCAATACTGGGAACAATTCTGCTGAGTTAAATCTTAAAAAATTGACAATTCGACCATCTCTTCTAAGCCTTAATTCAAATGGATAATTAATTACTGATCTTCTTTGTTGGAATTGAAAAAGCAAAAACAACTATTGAGAATATTCTCCTGACCTGCCGGACTGCTGTGTCTGTCGGATCTACCTGAATCGAGGTCAGGGAATATCTATGAAGCCATTAAAATGCATTTACAGGGACTGGAGGAGAACAATTTACCCGTTCCTGAACCCTAATTATTCGCCGGATATATGGCATTGAATATATGGGCGTAATTGAAAAATCCTCCACCAGCTTTGCAGTTGTGTAAATTGTGTACTTCTGGCACGCAGTCTCACGACATATTTTTCCTTTGCAAACGGCTGAAATAATGTAGAATTTTCTGCTTCTGTTTCCAAAATAACCTTAGAACAATTGGTTGTAGAACCCTCTACACTAACAGACCATGGACACAACCGACCCTTTAATTAAAATACCTGGACAAAAAAAACACAGTCTGACCTACCTTTCAACTATAGGTGATAAGTGCTCAAATGCAACGTTAATTTCAGTATTTCTGTCAAAACCAGAGTTTTTCTCCTCCTTTCCGAATTTATGGAAGTATTTTCTGCCGAGACGAGCTGTATCGATTTATCCTGAATCCTGCTCTCCGGAATCTTCCTCGATTACACCATATATGAATAAAATTCCACAGTATACCCTCATACAAAAAGTTGATTCGATTCGTTTGAAATTTGTTGTTAGGAACATTGTTTCAAAATCATTTTAATATAGGGTATCTATTATAAAAATAACTCCCGTTTTTCATCACTTATCTAAAAACAGTATTATGTGTCCGTAATACATACAGTTTGTTAGATGCGAATACTTTCTAAAAAGCTTGGAGGTAGAATCATGAATGATGTATGCCGTAACTGTGGTGGTAGTGGCAGAGAAAGGTGCTTGATCTGTGACGGAGCAGGTGGGAAATGGAGGGAAATTGAAGGCGAAACGGAATGGGAGAAGTGCTCATTGTGCTGGGGAGACGGAATCAATAGCTGTATCAACTGTGACGGAACGGGCAGAGTCTAATTAAGCCAGGAATACGTAACAATAAAATAAAAAATAATATTCGCTTTTGAAGATGGTCGGGGTTCTGGAAAAATCCACGACGATGTCAAGGGCGCTCCTAAGCTTCCGGTTTACGGGCATCTTTTCAGATTCGGTCTGGCCCCCTTTCTGGTATGTTAAGTATTCTGCTTTTGTAGTATTTATATTTAATAAAGCGAAGCTGAAATCTTTTCAGGGCCGATCAGTTTTGCGCGTTATCAACAGATTTTGTGGAGCCGTTATGTGAGAAATGTGCCTTCATCTACATGGATACATTTATATATTTTAGGTGCTAGGTATGTGCATTGAAAATAAAGAGATGTATAATCATCTGTTGTTAAAAAACCATTTTTTGTTTTTAAACAAAGAGTTCTATACAATCTTATTTTTAAACTATTAACAAAAACTAAAACAAAGGTGAAACAAATATGGCTTTTAATGACAGAAACTTCAGAGGAAATTCTAATTTCGGCGCTCCCAGAGAAATGCACAAGACAACCTGTTCAGACTGTAAAGCTGAGACAGAAGTGCCTTTCAAACCCGACCCAGAAAGACCGGTTTACTGCAGGGATTGTCTTCCTAATCACAGGACACCCAGAGAAAACAGCAGATATTAAGCTACTTTCGCTTCGGTCGAGTTGCGGCTCGACGATGCGCGGTCCGTTTCGCTTTGCTTAAGCGGACTGATACTTTTACTTTTTTTAAATATACTTTAGGTTTGGAATATACCCTTTTCTTAATCCAGAGCTTTGCAGATTCAAAACGAACATTTTACAGGGCCGATCAGGTTTTGCTTTATCAACAGAGCTTCATCGGGGTTATTTTATTGTTTCAAATCGGTACGATTTTTACTTGGGTGGCTGTTTTCAAAGAATAGTTGAATTTTCGACCGAATTTTCGTTTTGATAGTTATCAAAATTTCGTACGCATCGGCCCATTTTGAAGGATATTTCTCCGGTCCAATTCAATTTTAATATTTTTTTGTCATCGGCCAGAATTAAAAATATCAGGTGCTATAATTTTTTCCTCAAGCCGTTGCTCTAAAATGTTGTTTCTTTTGTACAGATATATTTATATATAATAGGTGCCATGTAACTTCATTGAAAATAAAGAGATGTATAATCATCTGTTGTTAAAAAACCATTTTTTTGTTTTTAAACAAAGAGTTCTATACAATCTTATTTTTAAACTATTAACAAAAACTAAAACAAAGGTGAAACAAATATGGCTTTTAATGACAGAAATTTCAGAGGAAATTCTAATTTCGGCGCTCCCAGAGAAATGCACAAGACAACCTGTTCAGACTGTAAAGCTGAGACAGAAGTGCCTTTCAAACCTGACCCCGAAAGACCGGTTTACTGTAGAGAGTGTCTTCCTAATCACAGAACACCCAGAGAAGACCGCAGATACTAAGCCCGAGTTTCGCGTCTTTCGAGTTGCGGCTCGACGATGCGCGGTTCTTTTCGCTCCGCTTAAGCGGACTAATACTTTACTTTTTTAAATTTTTTGATCCTTGGCCGGATAATTTAGTCCTATAAATATCGTTAATCAATTCTCAGAAGTTATTCTTAAAAATGAGTTTTTTAAACTGATTTGTGGCAAATTCCATCTGAAAGTCCTTCATACCCAGGCTGATTGCAAAGGGATTATTGATACACTAATGGAAAATAGTTCTTGTAGAGATTCTTAAGAACAGTTATTTTTCTAGTTAATTTTTCCGGGAGCTTAGAGAATGCGGCAATATGTTCTCCTTATATTCTTTTCAAATTGTTTCTCAGTCCCGCGTAAGAAATTTCCTGCAAAGACTTCTCAAAACTTATTTTCTCCGAATAAAGCATTCAGGACCTGAGGAAAAGAATATTAGGTTTCCTCTGCGAGGATGAGAACGGTTTTTCAAGGTGAGCTATCCAATACAAAAGTTTCATCATGGTAGATTGCATATTTTACAATCGAAATGCCCTCTACAAACATTCTTGTAATTAAGGTAACCTTATACAAAAAATAATAGCGAGCAAATCTGCAGAAGAATATGAATCCCTACTTTTTTTAGAGGTGTGTGGTAGTGTCTCAGGAATCTAAAAAGCAAATTGAAGACTTGATTTCCGAATCTTATGCCTTGATGGAATCTTTACGTGAATTTTTTTATTCTGTTCCCATTCAATGCGACCCTTACCTGGATGTTGGGTTCGGTAGCATATCTGACCTGCCTAAAATGTGGGAATACGATCAGGAAATGAAAATCGATCCCTTTGAGGATCCAGCCCTCCATTACAGATGGTTTAAATTAACTAACGAGCAGTTTCTTGTGCAGGACGAACTATTTAGAAGGTACATAAACTGGGCTTCATCTGCCAGAGACTTGATTGAAATATTTTTGCCTGAAAAACTGGTGGTTTTTGATGAAAAATCCGAAATTATCCGAAAATGGATTGAAATGAGTGAACGAGTTCCGTCGGATGATAATGCGGAACTGTTTTTGAGATTCAGAAAGCACTTTATAAGTCAGCAAAGTATTGTTTCATCTTTATTGGAGAAGATTGAATTATAAATATTTTAAGAACAATATTAAATATTTTTAAAATGACAATACAGGGCATTTTGCAGGGCGATCAGTTTTATGATTTAGCTATACATTTTCCTCTGCCCATTTTTAGTTAGATCAATGTGACTGCTGCTTAGACACGGATATAATAATTTTCAGGATATATTCTGTTGTGCTGGTCAGAAAACCGCCTGTTCCATAAGATAGGGTCAAGGACTTTTTCGCCCAGCCTGGGGTCAATCATGTACACATGTACTGGATCACAGCTCTCCGGGTGTAAAACTCTCCTGCATCGCCTGCGTTTTGCAGGTCTTTGAGGATTTTCTCGTATACGTGCCAAAGGTGTGCAGATTTTTTGAAGTGGTGAAATCGATCTCGTTTATCCTGTTCATGATCTGGAGGATCAGGGTTCCGTTTTTCGTCTCCTGGAGTGCCATTCTACTAATATAATTATTATGCCAATGAACTAGAAGTTATTATGTTTCACTAACAATTATACTAATAAAGAACATTATATGTTAAAAATATTATATAGAATGAGTTCATGGTATAACCTGCGTTCTCATCTCTTTAAAACTCCACTAACAACACCTACTCCACAAGGATCTGCGGTATATAAATAAAAGGATTAAAAATTAAGGCATAATCCGGAATTATATTTCAAACCTCTTTTCAGATTAAGAAACTGAGCATTTTAAATGTCTTTAAGTAAATCCAGAATTTTTAGATGAGAACGTAACCTTCCTTTAAGCAAAAATTTACTTAGAGTTATATTTATCTGGATTTATACTTATCTAATTTTTAGTTATAGCTTCGCAACAGAGATTGAGATTAAAAACTATAGCCATCACATAAATTATTTACATTTATAAAATCATATCTATATTTATGGAGAGACCACAAAAATATCATATTAAAAAAAAGATTTCTCTTGATAAACTTGATTGGCATATAAAAATCGAACAGAATGCTAAAATTCAACAGAAGTTATACTTTGTTCGGTTTAGATATTTGGGAGATTCTATAGAAGAAGCAACTTCCAGATTGGGAATAACTAAAAGAATAGGTTATGATTGGCAAAATAGATGGAATGAGAAGGGTTATGAAGGGTTACTTCCAAAATCTGGTTCAGGCAGACCATCAAAATTAAGTGACGAAGATCTGTTTGAACTGAAGACAATATTGGAAAGTAAAGGCTTTTGGACTGCTGATGAAGTTAAAAATTTGGTGAAAGATAAATTTGACATCGATTATTGCTCAAATTCAATAAGAAACTTACTAAGAAAAATTTGTAAAAAATATAATGTTCATTATTGTTTAGACAATAGAAGCCCTGAAAACGCAGAGGAAATTTTAAAAAAACCTGGAAAAAATAAATAAAAGAAAACATATCACCTCATAAGAATTATGTTATAGGTTTCCTTGATAAATCGTCGCCACAAACAGCACCAGACACTTCAAGATTGTGGTCATTTTTAAGAAAACCTAAAAATTCAAAAATACAGAGAATGAAAGCAAATGCGCACGCTTTCTGTGCTCTAAATGATAACAACGTCATAGATTTTAAAGATCGTTCTAAGGCAAAAGATGTTGTGTATTTTTTATAAAAATTCACAATGAAAGTGAATATGATTAATAGTTGTACTACAATAGTGTAAAGAAACACATCTTAAAATAATTCATTGAATCAATTGAGATACGAAGAGAATTGATCAGAGATAAATATATCGTTAGCTAAATCGAAATCTTTGCTAAAAATTAGATGAAAACACTTGATGAACAAATAAAAAAATG